>NZ_JAHNZW010000010.1:0-136137 GCF_026931025.1 Sporosarcina sp. G11-34
TTAACGCCGCAATAATACTGACCGTCGCTTCAGGCGAGCTAGTCCCAAACGACACGATTGTCAGCCCCACTAGAATGGGTGGTACACGGAGGAGCGCCGAAATAGCGGATGCACCTTTGACAAAATAATCGGCTCCTATTATCAGTAATGCGAAACCTACCAGTAATAATAAATAAGTCATTGTAAACTCCTTTTTTTGTAATTGTATCAAATTGAAAACGGCTATGCGAATTTAAGCTTATTTGGTTGAATTGTCAAGTAAATTATATTTGCACTTGGTAGAAAGAGGAATTCCCGTATGACTAAATTTCGAAAAGAGCACGATTCTATCGGAGAGATTCAAGTACCCGAAGATAAAATGTGGGGTGCACAAACGTAGCGTAGCAAAGAGAAATTCGCAATTGGAACTAAATTATTGCCGATGGCATTGATACATTCATTTGCGGTCGTTTGGAATATTGAACGAAAAGGATCTGTTGTGCTTGCGGCATCGCCTCCAATGAAAAAATGATTTCGTGTAAAAACAGGTACCCGTATGTACGAAATACCAGACCACCCTGACATTAAGCTATTCGATTCTGAAATAAGCTATTTTATAGAAATGTCATTGGTTGTCACTCGAATACTTCATAAATATGTTCCTGCTAAAGCAATCCACGCTTGAAGTGTCAATGGAAGCTTCATTGATTTAACTCGAAATAAAAAGGTTGTGGGGTGATCCAGTGTAAACTGTTAAAGCTATTCAACGAGAAGTAATTGAGACGCTAAATTTACCATCCACAGTAGGTGTGGGGTCAAACATGTTAATAGCAAAGCTAGCACTAGATTTAGAAGCAAAGAAAACAGGCTTTTCAAAATGAACTTTTGAGGATGTACCGACGAAACTATGGCCAGTTTATCCATTTAGAGAATTGTGGGGGATTGGTCGCCACCCGTAAAAGTCATTGAAGAATATGGGGATATTTTCAATAGGAGACTTGGCGAGGAATATTGAAGACAAAATTGTTGAAAATCTGGAGTGTACTCATTCTTTGTCCCTCCCTTCCCCAGTCGTCTTGGACGAATTATGGTGATTATAGAAAAACAGAAAATAATATATTGACAAATCAATAAAGATTGTTTATTATTATTACATACAGTTGAATAGTATCTCCTAAAGGGGAGTAGCTTTTATAACAAAGTCGTCAATACGGAGTTTAACACTCTCGGCTTTGTTGGCAATATAATGTTGTTAGCGAGACCTTTACCAATTGGTAAAGGTCTCTTTATGCACGTAAAAACCTTTACCATACAAATGGTAAAGGTTTTTTTGTTTGGAAATAACAGGTACTTTCTCTGTGCTATGGATCAACAGTGATGTAACACGCTTGCACGACTAGAAATAAGACTACGTTATTTTAACAAATCGTCAACTAAAGGGAGGTGATAACGTCATGGGGAAGGAAAGGGTATCCATATTGGATTCAATTAGAAAAAACAAAGAGGAAATTCTTAAGGATAAGGTATTGATTGAAAAAATTGAAAAACGTGTTGAAGAAAAAGTGCTTAAATCTAAATAAATAATCAAGGAGGGTCTTTGTTGATGCTAAGGAAATATATGTCTCTTTTAGGAATAGGTTCAGCACAAATCGATCTTATCTTGCAAAAGGAAACATATAAGTTCGGTGATTCTGTTCATGGGTATTTTTTGATCAAAGGCGGTACCATCGAACAACAAATAAAACGAATTGACTGTGATTTGATTATGAGTGATTGTACTGCACTTGTAGAGAAAGTAATCGATACAACAACGATTTTAACGTCAAGACTTATTCATACAGAAGAATTGAATAAAATTTCATTTGCTTTTCAGTTGCCAGTTTGTGTCCCAGTATCATCACATGAAGTATCGTATCATTTTAAAACAAGGCTTACTTTTAGCAAAGGTGTAGTGAGTAGGGACCAAGATATCATTCAAATTATCCAGTGATATGCATAGGGCAGAAGATTTTAGTTGAAAATTAGAAAAGGATGATTTTTTTGTTCAAGCATCTAAAAAGAATTAAATTCATGTTGAAACCTTGGAGATTCCTCCCCTTTTTAAAAGAGTTTTACGTATCAAAAGATGTGCAGCTTCATAAAAAAGCACTAGGAGTCTTACTGATACTCACATATGCCTTCTTTCCTTTTGATTTGATTCCGGACTTCCTGTATTTGATTGGAATCATAGATGATGTTGTTATCGCAGGTTTTGTACTAGAAAGAATGGTGAATATAGCTCCGCAATCCCTTAAAGAAAAATATAACGTCATTTAGAAAGCGTAATAACGGAATACCAAAGGAGGAATAAGATTACTTTGAACCTTCAATTTTAATAGAGTACGGCTGGGTATTATTACTTTTAATTGCAATAGAGGGACTATTAGTAGCGGATAATGCACTTGTTTTAGCTATCATGGTCAAGCATCTTCCAGAAGAGGAAAGAAAGGGAGCACTGTTTTATGGACTCGCGGGTGCATTTGTTTTCCGTTTAGCCTCATTATTTGTAATTTCCTTCCTTGTTGATGTATGGCAGGTTCAAGCGATAGGTGCTCTTTATCTTTTATTTATTGCAGTCAATCATATTGTTAGAAGGCTGATTGTAAATAAAGGAAAAGAAAAGAACAAAGAAGCAGAAGAGAAGAAACAGTCAGGGTTTGTTTTGGGGAACTGTTTTCAAAATAGAATTGGCTGATATAGCATTTGCAGTTGATTCGATTCTAGCAGCAGTAGCACTAGCAGTTACGCTTCCAAATAAAAATCTGCCCAAAATTGGTGGGCTAGATGGAGGAAAATTCCTCGTTATCTTTGCTGAGGGAATAATTGGCTTAATTATTATGTGCTTTGCTGCTAATTTCTTTGTGAAATTGCTTCAAACGAAACCAGGCTTGGAAATTTCCGCCTTTCTCATTGTAGGTTGGGTTGGAGTAAAGCTGTCTGTTTTAACATTATCACACCCAGGGGTGGCGATATTACCTGAAGAGTTTGTCAAGTCACCTGAATGGAAAATAACTTTTTATGTGGTACTTGTTCTAATCGCACTGGGCGGCTGGTTTTTATCAAAGGAGAAAAAAGAACTTCCTTCTGGTAAATAATTTAATGGAAGTGTATAATTTCCCAAGCTTTAAAAACAGGATAGTTCGTGTTTATTTTTAGGTATTTGTTCAGCTCGAATATATTTTATTTTACCTAAAGAAACGTATAGTCCTGATGAACATATTAACGAGTGTTTCTTAATAATGGCGTTACTGTTGAAAAAAATGAATTGACTCTGTATAGGAATGATTGATTAATCTAGAGTAAGTATTAGATTCAGTAACTATTTTGTCATCAAGGCTTATTTTTTCAGAAGAATCGAATAAGGTATCTTTTAGGTTAGAATTATTTTTATAGTTTCCCTTTAGAAATAGAAATAGAAATAGTATACAATTATGATTAAAATGAAAGAAGTGCATGTCATGCGCGAACTCTCGCTACGGCTTCTAATAACGTTTATCATTTGCATCGGCCTCGGCGTAGCATTCGGATATATCTCTGCCGCTATCGGCAACGAAGCAATTGTAGGATTCGACACTGCTGTCATCGTATTTGTTCAAGGATTGGAAACACCCTGGCTGACATCTATTATGAAACTGTTTACGTGGGTTGGCTCCCGTTATGTTGTTGTGGCAATTGCTTTGATGGGGTTTATTGTCTTATATTTTGTATTGTGCTACCGACAGCAGGCATTTCTATTGATTTCCGTGGTCGCCGGATCCGTTTTGTTGAACAAACTGCTGAAAAACTATTTCAAGCGAGAGCGGCCAGAAATCCACCGTATCATGGATGCAAACGGCTACAGTTTCCCGAGTGGTCATTCGATGATGGCGTTCGCTCTTTATGCAATCATTGCGTATATCGCCTGGCGTGATGTGAAAAGAACGGTGAGCCGTGTTCTTCTTGTTGTATTCACACCCTTCATGATTATCATGATTGGCACGAGCCGTGTTTACCTTGGTGTCCATTACCCAAGCGATATTGTCGGGGGATTCGTGGCAAGTGCTCTTTGGCTGACGATTGCGACTTCAGTTTCTGCTTATTTCCAAAATAAACGTGAGAAAAAAGAGAGACCGTTTCACGTAAATGAATGATGGGGAGCTGTCTTGTTTTAATGACTACGAGACAATAGGCTTCACGGTTTATCTGGTTTCTCCCTACTGTTGCATTTTATATTGCAATTTAGGAAAGGATCTTTTATTTTTAATCCACCAACATCTGTCCGAGTTTCGACAGAAGATATATCGTGCCATTTTAAACCAAGCCCACTGAAGGTGTAGAAAGTAGAGATATTTACTCATCAGATTTTAGACATGTAAAATAGTTAGACTTAGCTGAGAGGAGTACTAATTATTTAAGTTTTGTCCTAACTTTATGCTAGACTAAACAAAATAAATAACGACAGGCTCTAAAAAATAATGAGAAGAGGGAAAAAATGATAAAAAAAATAATGAAGCAACTCAAGCAACTCAAGCAACTCTCCCAAGGCAGCAGCGAGCGAAGATATGGTCACAATCGCCGAGGCAGTAGTAGCAGCAATCGGGGGTATAAGCGATCTCCAATGAGTGGAAGTAACCGCTATAGACAGAAGGGTCGGAGCAGCAGCTAACCTTCCCCGTTACGATTAATATACTTTTTCTTTCGCTTTAAGTGCAGCATGAAGATCGGTTGAAATTTCACTAATAGTTGAATATGGTTCATTAATTTGTAATAGTCTTTTCAGCAAATAAACGGTTTCCTTTTCTAAAGAAAGTTCTTCTGTCCAAGGAAGAGCTTCTTTATTTTTTAAAGAGTATGTCGTATAAAGCAAATATAAAAGTATTTCACCTAAATCAAAGTAGTCCTGTTGTTTCATTTCTAGGATATCTTTATGTTTGTTCTGTAAAGAACTAGACGGAAATTGAAATGGGTCAACCGAGACACTCTGCTTAGACAAACCAAAATCGATCAAAAAGGGCTCATCATTTTTTAGTAAAATGTTTGGAATACGTAAATCTTGATGGTAAATACTTTTTTTGTGAAGATAATCGACTAATTCGAGCATCTGATTAAGAATTAGTAGAGACTCTTTTTCATTAAAGGTTTTCTTGCTAAAAAAAATAAGGTCTTCCAAATTCTCCCCTTCAATGAGACTCATTACATAAAAATAATATTCGTTATTTGAAAAACCTTCATATAATACTGGCATGTTTTTATGGTTTAGTGTACGCAAAACAGAGGTTTCACTTTCAAACAGCTTAACTTCTTTTTTGTTACGACATTTACTTGGACGAAGCTGTTTAACCACTCTATTCTCTTGTGACTTCAAATCTTTGCAGAGATAAACAATGCCATAGCTTCCAGTCCCTATAACATTCAGAACTTCGTAGCGTTCGTTCAAAACCGTACCTTCTTCAATAGGTATATCTACAAAAAATTGATAAATTTTTCGAATTGAACGCAAAATTGAAACTTCCCTCACCTCTTCTTTAAAATTAGGATCTTACACAAGGCTTAAAACCCATTAATTATCAAACTTTAGAGATTTTATGTACTAGTAGAGCTCACAAAGTCCAGCATAAATTGAATATGAAGTATAAAAGAGTACGTCCGTTAGGGAGTTTACTCTTTTAAAAGACATCAATGGTTTGTAGCAGCCGAAACCTTGATAGCTTCTTTAAATTTCTTAACTGTCATTCTTAGAAAATACAGGGTGATTGCCTTATTAAATTTTATCTGATTAACCTTAGGTCTTCCAGGTTTATGACCTTTTGCTCTAGTTGTCTCATCCAGTAATGTTCAGCCACGAATGGTGTTCCGTTCAAATCCACTTCATTTCTCGATGGTGTCAGCAATTTTAACTAGCCTTTTTGCAGATCTGGTTATGCATGAAAATATACGGGTGGGTGTGCGTATTTGGAAGTTACCTAGCAGTAAAATTGACTGACCAGCGACATAGTTCAACAAAGTTGTTAGCAAAAAGTAATTAAACTATATTCCAATCGGACTTTATGCTTGGGTCATTGATCTATTGAAGAGTCAATTTGCGGTTGAAGATAACGTTCTTTCTTCGATTCAGAAGAACGAGCAAACACGTTTTCAATCAGGCTGCTATGGAAGATTCCAGAAAGTGGGCTTTGGGTGTAGCAAACGAAATCAATTCCAAACGGGAGATTTTAGACTTACTACCAGAAGAAGCGGATAGTTTATTCCCATCAACTCCGTCTAGCCATTGTAGGCATTACCCGTTTGCTATTGAGTGCTATCGGTGTTTTTGATGTTCAATAAAATAGAGAGGATGTTTACAAAACTATGATTACAATAATGGAGGTGGTCGCAATTATAGGTGTTGATGTAGCCATTACTATTGTGTCGAATCTGATTGGTTTTAATTAAGGGAAAAGAACGTAGCAGACACTAATTGTCAAGAAAAAAGAAGGGGAATTAAAGTATTCTGCTTCTATAAATTGACAGGCTGAAATAAAGTCGTTTTTTTGGTTAAGTGGGGAAAGATACGATAAAGTAGAAAACATGAGGAGATGTTTGTATGAGTTTATTCCAATCGTTGAAAGAGCTTATCGTTGGAAAGGTAAGTGAGGTTGTACCAGATTTGAATGTAGAAGAATTAAAGAATAAAGCTGGCGAGATTTTAAATGTCGATGGACTTTCAGATAAGGCAAATGAGTTCAAAGATCAAGTGAGCGAAAGCGTGAATGTAGAAGGCCTAACCGATCAAGTGAATGAGTCTTTGGATCAAGGAGCGGAAGCTTTAAACGTGGACGGTGTAGCTGATCAAGCAAAAGAAGCAACTGGAAATGTTACAGAGAAAGCACAAGATTTTCTATCTAACTTAACGGACAAATTTAAATAAAACACATGGTAAATTATTGGGCGCGTTTGTGGGTGCGAAACGTTCCTGATTCAAATGAAATGTGGTCACACAATTTCGGTAAAGGTCAGGCAGTTTTAGATTTATGGAAACTGAAGGGTTATATCAGAATTAATAGAAGTAACAATCATATCATTGGCAACCCACTCATAACTAACTGCTTTCTGATACGATTACTGTATTATGATTGACATCTAAGCTGTTTAAACTTATAGTAAACTTACAATATAATATATCCAACTTCCACTAAGGGGAGTAGCTAATACAGTAAAAGTCGTCAACACAGGATTTAAATCCTCGGCTTTATTGGCAACAATCGTTGTTTGCGAGACCTTACCAATTATTTGGTGAGGTCTTTTGTATTATTTGAGACATTATGACCAGAATTGGTTATAATGTCTTTTTTTATTTTTTGAAAGTAATTGGAGGTTAACCTTTGGGTAATTATCTAGAACTTGTAAATTCAGTCATCATTAACAAGAAGAATCGTCTCATTAGCCACGACAAATCTTTAAAACTTGTTGGAACAGGGAGAAGTGCATTTGTTTTCAGAATGCGGTCATCAAATAAAGCAATTAAAGTGTTCTTTCCTGATTTTACGCACATTGCTAAAGAAGAAGCTGAAATTTATAAATTACTACAAGATATTAATTATTTTCCATCTATTTATGAAACTGGATTGAATTATGTTGTCATGGATTACGTCGATGGTTATACGCTTTTTGAATGTATGACACACGGGAGAATCATTACATCTGATCATATTAATGAAATTGATTATGCACTATCATTGGCTTCAGATTTGGGATTAAATCCTTCTGACATTCACTTACGTAATATTTTCATCACATCTACTGATGAAATAAAGCTCATTGATGTTGCACGATTTAGACAAATGAAAGACTGCAGGCAATGGAGTAATCTTAAAAAAGCCCATCGTCAATTTTACCGCAAACGTTTCTTTTTGAAGAAAATTCCTTACCCTTTCTTAAATATCGTGGCTTTTCTTTATAAAAAGGGACTTATTCCATATTATCGGTAATGAATATTTAATCGTGCACATAGGGGATTCGATGACCTTAAAAAAGCATAATTATGCTTTTTCGTAGCTTCAAAGAAAAAATAACCTTGATTTATTGGTCGATGATTAAAGTGAAAAAATTAGTAGAATATTAGAGGGGGAAATTAGGAGGTTTACAAACAAATATTAGGTGCAGTAATTGTTTCTCATTTCACTGGCAGTCATCTTTTCATTTTAGAAAACGATACCCCAATGATGTTCGAAACAAAATAATATTAGAATAAGCGAATTGAAAAGAGTGGCCCCTTGGAGAAGAGGAATTCCATTTCAATTAGATCTCAAAAGGGGTTACACCTATTAAACTAACGGATGTGGGAACTCGATAGAGAAAAGCTAACTCGGAACCCTTCCTCTTTTCTTCTGTTCCCTTAAAATGATGTTCTTTCAAACCGTTTTGTCCATTCAGTCGTTTCCTTTAGTAGAAGTAACTATTTGAAAGGTGGTCAATAGGATTGAAGAAAATTGGTTTCGTGTTTTTTGTCATTCTGATTGTTGCTGGGTTGATTGTGGTGACTGGCATGGCTAGTGAAAAGAAAGTGAAGTCGAAAAAGGTTGACAACGTTGTTTATGTTTATGGTCCCGGTGGTCCTCTTGGTCCAATGGAAGAATTGGCGAAGCGTTTTTCAAATGAGAAAGGCATTCAAGTTCAAGTGATTGCGGGACCGGAGGGGAAATGGATTGAAAATGCAAAACAGGATGGGGATATTATTTACGGCGGCTCTTCCTACATGTTAAGCAACTTTTTATTTTCACATCGAGGATTATTAAACGAAGATTCTTGGGTTGAATTATATTCCCGTCCCGCAGGAATTCTTGTGAGGAAGGGAAATCCAAAAAGTATTCAAACGTTTGCTGATTTAACGAAAGAACATGTCCGCATTGTCGATGTCAACGGAGCGGGTCAACTTGGGCTTTGGGAGGATTTGGCGGGTCGTAAGGGACTAATCCCCGAAATTCAACAAAATATCGCGGTTTCGGTTAAAACAAGTGCCGAAGCAATAGAGCTTTGGAACTCAGATTCAACAATTGATGCATGGATCACATATGAATCTTGGCATTATCGCCTTCAAAACGAAACGGACTTGGTGACATTTCCGGAAGAAGATAAGTTATATAGAGGGACGCCAGCGGCTTTAACAGTAAAAGGTACGGATAAAAAGGCAGCGGTAAACTTTTTGACTTATTTACAAACAGAAGAAGCCCAAGAAGTTTTTCAAAAATGGGGATGGAAGTAATGAACTTTTAAAAAATATCAAACCGTTTATGCATTCAAGTCGTTACCTTAAGTGAACGCGTAAAAAACTTTGGTTAAGGAGGAATAAATAATGAGGAAATGGTTATTGGGATTGCTGTTGTTAATTGTACTTGGGGTATTAGCTGCATGTGGAAATGAAAGTACAGAATCAGTCAAAGACGAAGACAAAGGGTCAGAACCTACAGAATCAGTCAAAGACGATGACAAGGGTTCGGAACCGACAGGACCGGCCCTACAAGTCTTATCGAATGACAACACTGGCGAGTATTTAGCGGATGATGAAGGAATGACATTATATTATTTCAAAAAAGACGCCGAAGGAAAAAGTAACTGTACAGATGATTGCCTTGCAACCTGGCCGCTTGTAAAAGCTAGTAATTATGAAGTGCCAGATGGATATGATAAGGCCGACTTCGGTAGCATCACTCGGGAAGACAATGGTGAAGAACAGTTGACGTATAAAGGGTATCCACTTTATTACTTTGTGAAAGACGAGGCACAAGGAGATGTAAATGGAGAAGGCGTCAAAGATGTCTGGTATGTAGTGAATAATAAGACTGAGTTCGGAAAATAATTTTTGTAAAAGGAGAAACCTGAATGGTTTCTCCTGTATTTTTGTATGCCCATAACTTTCTTCCTGTTAACAGCAAGCGATCTTATTGGTATGATTAGAGAAGTAAGAATATTCACTCGGGAAGGGGTGCAGTTGTGTGCGTACAAAAAACGATGAGGAACTGTTTCGATTGGTTAAAGTGAAGAGCCGTAACGCACTTGAGGAATTATATGACCGATACGGTAAGCTTGTCTATAGCTATGCTTATAAGTTTTCCAATAATCAAATGGAAATGTCAAAGGAGATTACCCAACTTGTCTATTTAAGGCTTTGGACGACTCAAAGTCACTATACTGCGTCAAAAGGGAAGTTTATCAATTGGCTATTAACAATTACGAGAAATATTTGTCTAGATTATGTAAAGAAAGAACGGCGACACAAGTTTATGAGCGACGATACTACGATTGAATACATAGCGGATCCGAAAAATATAATTGACGAGCATATCGACGCACAGTTAATACAGAATGCAAAACTTAAACTCACAGAGAAACAAAGGCGTTTAATCGATCTTTTATATTGGAAAGGTTGCACACTTAAGGAAATCGCCAAAATTGAAAAAGAACCAATTGGAACGGTAAAAAGCCGGCTTCATCAGTCATTAAAACAGTTGCGATTAAACATAGAAAGGGGGGAGCAACAATGAAAAATGACCGTAAAGATCAAGGTGTGAAAAAGTCTATGTCTGATCAATCCCTCTTAAGTGATTTGATTGGAGCGGATGATGAAATGTGGGAAGCTATGCATTTCGACTTTGAAGTTGTTGAGGAACCATTAGGGTTAAAAGAAGAAGTGTTGAATTTTGTGCTTGAGAATGAAGATGAGAACGTAACGCCATGGGAAAAAGTGAAATCTCTAATCCAATCGGTACGTAACCAGTTTACACCGCTGACGACTAGTTTGAGTGCCGCGATGTTGTTAGGTATATTTTTGTTAATTACTCCCCTTATTCAGGGTCCATCAGTAAAGAGCTTCAGTGAGATATCAGCTACCATGAAGTTAAATGTTGCAGAGGGAGAAAATGGCGAAGTACACGGTCAAGCATTTTTGATAAACAAAAGTGGAAAAGAGGAGCTTGTCGTAAATGTATTCGATTTTCCTCAAACGAAAGGGCAAGAAGTATACCAAGTGTGGTTGATTGACAACGGTCAACGCCAAAGTGCGGGTGTCTTTAGACCAGATAAGGAAGGTTACGGTGTCCTAACAGTTGACATGTCAAAACTTAATTCATTTGACACTATCGGGATTACTTTGGAACCGAATACTAAAAGTAAACAGCCTAAAGGAAAGAAAATTGTTGGAACTTGAAATTGAATTTCGGGTACTTATGCTAGAAATAATCATGAATGTTTCTAGCGTGATTGGTTGCTTCACAGATCAAGAGAAGAACCAGGTCTGTCGAACGATTGGGTGAAAAAGAAACGAAAAGTAATCGATTATCTCATTGTTTTGATAAGCAAGTGGCAAGTGCAAGAGTCTGTTTAAAATCCACCTTGTTTAACAACGATCCCAGCCATTTAGGTTTAACTTATGCAATTAGTGGAATGCATGAGTATTGGAACTTTTCAATAGAAGGGAAGTATAATGATGAAAAAATGGCTTTTGTTAATTCCAGGATTCGTTCTCGTTTTTGTTCTTGTTGCTTGTGGGGATAAAAATGAATCATCCGAAACTGATGGGGTGAATGATAAGACGACAGAAAAGACCGACGGAGATAATACAAGTCCATCTAAAGAAGATGAGATGGTTGAAGATGAAGACCTACTAATTGTTAAAGTTGATTTGATGGACAGTAGTGGGGATTCGATTGGAACAGCAGAATTGACTGATAAAGATGACGGTGTTCAAGTTAAGTTGAATGCGAAAGGTTTGTCTGAAGGCACGCATGGTATCCATTTTCATGAAGTGGGAAAATGTGAAGTTCCTGACTTCGAGTCAGCAGGGGGTCATTTTAATCCGGCTGACACAAGCCATGGAATCAATCACGAAGAAGGTCCGCATGCGGGTGATTTGCCGAATCTTGAAGTAGGCGAAGACGGTGAGGTAAATGAAGAATTCTTAGCTGAACATGTAACGCTTAAGGGCGGAGAAGAAAACTCACTGTTGCAAGAAGGTGGAACTGCTCTTATTATTCATGCTGAAGCAGACGATGGAAAAACTCAACCATCTGGAGATTCCGGCGATCGCATCGTATGTGGTGTTATTGAATAACAGTACATGCATGGAAAAGTTGCTTATGCACGAAACTATTCAGCAAAGTTACTACAATAATCGGGCGCCTATTGTGGCACAGGGATAAGGTTTCATACAATTTTATTGTTTTCCAGATGATACAATTTATACGTTGTTAACTTACATAAAACAGGTTTCATTCAACCAATGAATGAAACCTGTTTTTTCTTGCCTTTTTATAAAAGGGAGAACTGTACTTATGAGAGTATTGAAAGATGGGTAATTTCTTTTTCTGTCGGGAAAATTGTAAGCTATAGAGAAGGGGAAGATGTTATTCAAAACACCTAACTTTGGGAATATAACGATTGGAGATGTTTTAGAGCTGCCAGAAAGTCATTACTTTGAACAGAAGTCGGCTGATTTGAAAGCAGCCAAGCTGAATAGTCCGCTTACTGCTATGGCCAATGCAGATGGTGGTATAATTGTTATTGGTGTTGGAAACGGAAGAGTTGAAGGAATTAGGGTTCAAGGAAATGTTAAAATAAATGATTTTATCCAATGCAAAATAACACACTATTTTCCTAATGTTAGGGCAATATAACGCTTTCTGTCAGTCGTTAATAATAAGGGGCAATCAAACCAGGTACTTCTTATTCAGATAGATGCATCGCCTAACACTGTACACAAAACGGCAAGCGATGAGAGATTCACGAAATTCTAGAGTAGGAAGGGCGCTGACCAATCTCGGCTGGGGTAGGGAGCTTGGTGAAGGTGTAAAAAGAATGTACCTAGAGATAGGAAACGTTTTTCTTGACGACCCGGAGAATATAGAAAAACTGGGGTCAATCATTCTAACTCTTAAAAGTAATATTGTAATGCGTCGTATAAGACGGGAAGAACGTATTAGTTCGCTTATTTTTCCGAAATGGGATAGTTTAAATGATTATGAAAAAAAGCTATTGAACACACTTATAGTAAAGGTTCCATTACAATTGCACAGCTCCATCAATATATATAACGAAGTAAAAATTTTAGCTTGAGAATATTAAAAGGCTTGTGTGAAAAGGATATTTTAGTATTAATAAGCGCCTCACCTACTGATCCAAATCAGCATTATGTTCTAAAAGGTTCAACTGTACAATGAATACTGGAAAATAATGGAGATATACTTCGCAATTTAGCACCCAGGCTTCGCCTATTTGTGCGTGAGCTTCGCACGGAACGAATTGAACTATTGCTCTTATTCTGATGTTTTTGCTATGTGATTCTGTTTTTGTTAAAATGAGTTCATATCCAATTATTTCTTAGTCACCTTACCTACTGGTGAAAGTCGTTACACTTTATGCATACGCAGAAAGAGATTCGGCATAAGTTTTAAGCCTTTGTATTCCTTTTTTAGTGGAAAAGTTAGGCAGACGCTAGACACGTCAAAAATTTGCACATGCAATTCAAAGAGGATACTTACGCATTTTGCGTGATATATATATTAAAATCGATTTTTCCTATTCAGGAGAGGTCGATTTTTTGCATTTGAAAAGGTAATGGAGGGAGATTGAAGAAGGTTTATTTAACTAGCATAAAACGGTTTATTTTAAAACGCATTTACTTAGCGATTGCTAGGTTAAGTGCGTTTTTTTACTTATTTTAAATACAAAACAGAGAGGGTAGATAGGTATGTCAATTAATCTTGATCAAATGACAGCTGTTCAAAACGAGCAACAAGGCGGTATTTTAGGACACTTAATGTGGTTTTCAGTTGGCAAGCAATTAGTCAAAATGGATGATTTAGAGCGGGGTCTTGTTCAATCAGGGTTACCTGTTGAGTGGATGCCAAATGCGATTCGTCCAGCCGATGCTTTCCGAAGAAGTACTAAGGAGATTGAGACTAGAAAATCTACTGGACGCGCTGGTGTATTCGAGAACTTCCTTATACGTGAAGTGTTCTCGGACAAGAGCCACGTGCAAAGAAACATTGTAGTGGAAAAAGTGAATCAGGCTGGTAAACGTCTTGATTACAACAGTCAAGCGGGCGTAATTACATTGGATAAGCAAAATAGTTCTCTAACGTTTGTTGCTGAGGATAAAATGGCAAAGGAGCTTTGTTTTGAAGCAGAGCGGAATTTCAATATTTATAAAGATCATTATTCAGCCCAGCAAGTAAGAGTAATGGTGAGTAAAATCCTTCAATCGTTAGCACCCACACCTGTGCGTCCTAATGGCGGTGTTTATTTTGTACCAGATTCACATACGGAAGGGTTGAATCAACTTGTAAACTTTACGTCCTCTCTTGAGAACAGTGAAGGGTTCAAGATACCTGTCGTTAATACATTCGACAACCGACAAATGGTGAACACGAAGCTAAATGATCATTTGGAATCCATTTTAAATGATTGTAAGTCGAGTGGTGGGCTGAAAAAGGGACAAGTGAAAGAGATTATTGAAAATGCGAAGTCTGTAATTGCCAACTATCGTAATTACAAGGGTATTGTCACCAATGAAGCAGACACGCTAGAAAATAAAATCATGACGATTCGTGCAGCGATTGCGAAAATGGTCGCGGATTTTTAAAAAGTATAGAAATGGAGCGATTAGAATGCCTGAGTTTTTTCAAACAATAATGGGAAGAAAATTCTATGAGCGTGATGTTGTCGAGTGTGTGCAATCTATAAAGAAAATCGCACAAGAACTTGAGCGTTCAAATGAATTGAAAGAAAAGGAGTTGCAGTTAAAAATGCGGGAGCTGTCGATAAAAGAACAAGAATTATATATTCTTTCAGCGAAAAACTAAAATGAATCTTAAAAAGGGAAGTAGGGTTTCATTAGAAGCCTGCTTCCTTTTTCTATCTAAACTTAAAAAAGGAGTTAATCAAAATGACAAACACTAATTTTACCAAGTTAGAGGAAATTAAAATGGCACTCAATACAAAGTTTTTTGAACGCGAAGAAGAGGTTGAGGGGATTCTTGTTGCTCTACTTTCTAGGCAGCATATGCTCATGATTGGACCTGCTGGAACAGCGAAATCCGCATTGTCGGTTGAGTTAGCACAAATAGTAGAGGGAACAGAATACTTCCAGTGGTTGCTGACGAGGTTCAGTACACCCGAAGAAGTCTTTGGGCCGTTGTCGTTAAAAGACCTTGAACAGGGCGTGTACAAGCGGAATACAGCCACTAAAATGCCAGAAGCCAATCTTGTATTTTTAGATGAGATATTTAAAGCTAATTCAGCAATCTTAAATAGTTTGCTAACGCTTATAAACGAAAGGCTTTTCTATAATAACGGGACACCTGTAAAGGTACCTTTGATGTCAGTCATTGGAGCTTCAAATGAATACCCCGAAGAAGGAGAAGGACTAGAAGCTCTTTTCGACAGATTCTTACTTCGATTCGAGCTAGATTATATTGCAGATGAAACGAATTTTGTTTCTATGATGAAGGGGGCCGGTCAAGTTATCGCTATGCCTTCCATGACTATGGATGAGTTGGTTCAACTTCAGTTTTTTACTGACATGGTTACAATTCCTGATGAAGTCTATGACACGCTTTCAAAAATCCGTAATGAATTACGCGATGAAGGAATCCGTCCATCTGACAGACGATTTAAACAGTCGCTCTCAGTGCTTCAGGCGAAGGCTTTGATAAACCAAAGGCAAGTTGTAAAAGTTGATGATATTGTCATTCTTGAAAATGCACTTTGGGAAACAGTGGATCAAAAGGATAGCGTTTCTTTGATTGTTCGTAGCCATGCACAAGATGTGGTTACTCAAAAACTGGATAGGATTCAGGAAGAGGCGAGTGAAATATATTCACTTATTCAGAAGGATGCTTCTACTGACGCTGGTATGGAAGCTACTCAAAAACTGAAATCGTTGGTTGCTGATTTAAATAAGTTGAAAAAGCATAATCAAAGTAGAGATGAGGATATAGGTCCGTTGCTCGATAAAGTGAAGACGATTCAGCAAGAGGTTCTTGACAGTATTTTAGAGCCAATGGATATTGATACTTCAAGTACAAAATCTGCTGTTGAAATGCGGTTTTAAGCGTTAGGATTGTAGATTGAAAGCCGGGGAATTAATCCTTGGCTTTCTATTCATTCAAATGAAGGGAAGTGTTTCTATTGGAATCAACAAAAGCGAAAAGTGGAAATCAATCTGTGTTAAATACAGATGCATTTGATAAAAGACGTTTCAACGAAATTTATTCTATGTCGCACGGTCTACAAAAGCTAAGTGGTGATGGAGAATTAGCTACGTTCGAGTCCTTACTCGCTGACATTTGGGCTTCTTTATACAAGATGAAACCTGAATTGACTAAAGAAGAAATCCCAAAAGACTTGAAAGTGAACGAATCTCTTATGGAGAAAATTATGAGTGATGATTCGTTTGAAAACTACCGAAAATTTACCCGACTGGATGAATTATCGTCAGCCATCGGAACTGTGAAATTCGGGGAGAAAACAAAGGAATGGTTGACTGAACAAAAAGAACAGGATAAAGATTTACAAACGCTGATGCAAGAAATACAGGCGATGCAAAGACAACTTCAAATGCAGAAGCAACAAAATGGAACTGGAAATGGTAATGAGAAACTTCAAGAAGACTTAAAAGAAGCGATGTCGGACTTAGATAGCCAATTTCAACTGTCGTTACAAAATAACAGCTATAGCTTTTCACAAGCAATGGCACAAGCTATGCAAGAAACCAAACAAACGAAAGATAGTTTGAAATCATTACTTGGTGGCACAAGTGCTGGTAGTGGCGATGCAGAGCTGAAAAAAGTTCCTTTGCGGGACCAAATTTCATTAGCAGAGAAAATTGCATCTAATATACAGATGAAAGAAATTGCAGATTGGGCTGGCCGATTTAAACAGATTGCCCGTAACAAGCAGAAATCCAAGCATAGTGAAACAATGGAAAGAAGCGGGGTTACGTTAGGTAGCGATATTGAACGGTTATTGCCAATGGAACTAGGATTGTACACACATCCAATAACGAAGAAAGACTTCCTACGTCGCTTTATGGAAGGTCAAACGATGCAATATGAACAGAAAGGGCATGAGGTATTAGGGAAAGGTCCAATTGTACTTTGTCTGGATCAGTCAGGCAGCATGCACAAGTTAGATACCCAATCAAAAGGGTTTACGTTAGCGCTTATGTCTATTGCAAGGAAACAGAAGAGGGATTTTTGTTTAATCCTATTTTCTACTCGTACACAAATCTTTAAATATGAAAGAGGGAAAATAAAAAGTTCAGATATGATCAATTTAGCTCAATCTTTCTTAGGAGGAGGAACGGACTTTGCATTACCTCTTGAAAGAGCGATGAATGTAATAAACGAAAGTCGTTTTAAACAAGCTGATTTAGTTTTCATTACAGATGGGGAGGACAAAGTAAAAGAATCGTTTCTTGAGTCGTTCAATAAAAAGAAAAAAGAAAAGAACTGCAATGTATTATCCCTTACGATAGGAAGTAATATAAAAACAGTTAACCAGTTTTCAGACAAGGTAGTAACAGTTAAAGACTTTGATGACGCAGGAAGTTTTACTGCGTTTGAACTATAAATTAACATATTGAGAACTTTAATTGGCACTGTCTTCGGGCAGTGCTTTTCGTTTGGAATGGGAAATACCTTTGTGGAAATTATGAAGTTTAGGGAGAAATCCAATATGGACAAAGTTTCAAAGATGGAAAAATTGTTATGATGAGGTGATTAACTATTCGAGTGCCTTTTGATTGGCAGCTACCAACCAATGAGATTTCTTATTTATTATTAACGTATTAGCGGTTGAGAGACTTCTTATTCAAGTAACCGTTAGTTGAACAATTTATAAATTGAATAGATTTAAGTTGTACAGAGTATTTCTATGTAATTAGGAATGCTTTTTAGCTTTGTCAAAAACGAGAAAAATATTTATGTAACGAAAAACATACGTTGATATGCGACATATATTTGTTGATATTCGATAAATTAAGTGTTAAAGTAAAATTTGCAATAAATAAGTTAAGGGAGTGCTTTTTATGAAACGAGGAACAACCCTATTTTTAAAGATAGCGGTCATTTTTATTGGAATTCCAGTTCTTGCTTTGTGCATATTTTTGTTGCCTCAGATAGCGAGTGAAGCAAATGAAGCTGCGGGGAGAGGTTGGGATTTCGCTTATGTAGTATATTCTATTTTAATAATCATGTATATTTCTGTGATCCCATTTTACTTGGCTTTGTATCAAACATTTACCCTATTAGGCTTTATTGACAAGAACCAAGCTTTCTCGGAATTATCTGTAAGAGCTCTAAAGAAAATAAAATACTGTGCTGTCGCAATTAGCGGCTTTTATGTGGTAGCCCTTCCATTCGTCTTTATTATGGCGGAGATAGACGACGCCCCAGGTCTAGCAATAGTCGGAATGATTCCTATTTTTGCTTCCATGGTGATTGCTGTCTTTGCTGCTGTTCTTCAAAGGCTTTTGAAAGAAGCCATAGATATTAAAGAGGAAAATGATTTAATAATTTGAGCTGAGGTGAATAACATGGCAATTATAATTAATATTGATGTGATGTTGGCTAAAAGGAAGATGAGCGTAACAGAACTTACGGAGAAGGTCGGGATAACAATGGCAAATATCTCGATACTAAAGAATGGTAAAGCAAAAGCGATTCGATTTTCTACCTTAGAAGCTATATGTGAGGCATTAGACTGTCAGCCTGGAGATATTATAGAATACAAAAGAGACGAAGATAAAGAAGGGTAATATGAATTAAGCAGGTGTATAAGAGACAACCTGCTTTACATCAAAAAGGTGAGGATTATGATCAAGGAAAAAAAGGTTTATATCCTTTTATCCGATACAGGAACGATGTTAACAAGACTTATTAAGTCATATACGAAAAAACCTTATAACCATGCCTCAATCGCCTTTGATGCTGAGTTAATGGAGGTATATAGTTTTGGAAGAAAAACTGCGAAAAATCCTTTTATTGGGGGATTTGTTCGAGAGGATATTCATTCCGAATTATTTAGACAGTCAGATTGTGCCATCTATTCTTTAAACATATCAAATGCTGAATTTCAAAAGATGTACCAATATATCCAAGAAATAGCTTCTAAAAAGGAGAAATATCGCTACAACTTCATAGGATTATTTGGAGTACTATTTAAAATACCGATAAAAAGAAAAAATGCATTCTTCTGTTCTCAGTTTGTGGCATCTGTACTAAAGGAAAGTAAAATCATTAACTATGAAGAAGAGGATATTTCACTGGTTAAACCAAGTGACTTGACTCATTTAGCTAATATTCAATTGATGTATGAAGGTGGTTTAAAAGATTATCAAAATAGAGGCATTATTAATGAAAGACTCCAGGCTCCTTATCAATTAGTTCGGATTGAAATCTAATTACGTGCGCCTTTTAATGGCGTATTAAAGTAAAAATTACATTATATAAGTTAAGTGAGGTGCTTTTTATGAAACGAGGAACAACCCTATTTTTAAAGATAGCTGTCATTCTAATTGGAATTCCAATACTAGCTTTGTGCATATTTTTGGTGCCTGAGATAGCCAATTATGCAGTAGAATTGTATCCAGATATTGCTTATTTGAAATATCTCGTATTAATTGATATGTATGCAGCGGCGATACCTTTTTACTTTGCTTTGTACCAAGCTTTTAAACTATTGAGCTATATTGACAGGAACAAAGCATTTTCGGTGTTATCGGTAAGAGCTTTAAAGAAAATCAAGTACTGTGCAATCATAATTAGTATTTTGTATGTGGTAGGCATGCCGATTTTTTATTTCATGGCGGAAATAGAAGATGCACCCGGTATTATTGTAATCGGATTGATCATTATTTTTGCTTCTATGGTAATAGCAATCTTCGCTGCTGTTCTTCAAAGTCTCTTACAAGAAGCTATTAACATAAAATCAGAAAATGATTTGACGGTTTGAGGTGAAAACAATGAGGATTATAATCAACATTGACGTAATGTTGGCGAAAAGGAATATGAGCGTTACAGATCTTTCGGAGTAAGTTGGTAAAAAACCGAAAACATTTCTATACTGAAAATGGAAAGAGGCGTTACTCATGAATTTAACCATTCAAAATGATGTTCAGAAAAAACCTTTGAAGGCACGAATCATGAGAGCACTAAAACAACTCGTTGGTTTTGGTTGGGAGCAGGCCCTATCATGTTTGTTTCCTGTCGTTATTTTTGCCTCTTTGGCTCTTACACAAATCATATCCCTCCCCTTCCTACCACGGTATGACTGGCTGCTCATCATCTTACTTCTGATGCAGTGGTGGATGGTACGCTCTGGACTTGAAACACGAGATGAACTAAAAGTCATTACATTGTTCCACCTTATTGGACTTGCTCTTGAACTTTTTAAGGTACATATGGGTTCCTGGTCATATCCAGAAGAAGGATATTTTAAATTTTTTGGAGTACCTTTGTATAGCGGATTCATGTACGCAAGTGTGGCAAGTTATCTTTGCCAGGCATGGAGAAGGTTTAATGTTGAACTGGTAAAGTGGCCACCGTTTTTGATAGTAGTATCTCTTGCAACTGCGATATATTTGAATTTCTTCATCCACCATTATTGGATTGACGTTCGTTGGTGGCTATCTGGAATTGTAATTCTCGTCTTTTGGAAATCATGGGTCACATACGTAGTTGATGGAACCCGTTACCGTATGCCACTCGCACTTTCTTTTGTGCTCATCGGATTTTTTATCTGGATAGCCGAAAATATCGCAACCTTCTTTGGAGCTTGGAATTATCCAAACCAAAATGATGCATGGAGTCTCGTGCATCTAGGAAAGGTGAGTTCGTGGGTCTTATTAGTAATTGTTAGCTTTCTAATAGTAGCGACGTTAAAGCGGGTTAAGGGGAAAAATCATTAGAACAGACGCTAGTCAATAATTATTACAGTTTAAGGACCTTTTTTAATACTGTAATTTCTATTTAAAGTACTAAAAGGAAAAATGAAAAGCATATGATATCAAGATTGTCCAGACTAAAATAGTTTGGGCTTTTTGATTCTTTCAATTTGAGCCTATATAATAGAAGGAACAGATCTTATCGGAAGAGGTGGCATGTATGGCGGTAATAATTCCTTTCAAAACGAGGCACCAATTAGAGACAGAAAAAGCGGTTAAAGTTATGCGTGATTGGGAAGCCCATTTAGAATGGGAAGAAGCGAATTGGCATCATGTAATAGAAACAGAAACAGAAGGACAGAGCTTGTCACTGGAGGAAATTGAGTGGCTGAATGACTGGGTGGGAGAAGAGAAATGATTAAGATAGAAGTTGATCATTAGAAGCTAAAAGAGCTTTATCTTCAGAAAATAGATGAGCATTTACAAAAACTTGAATCAGAAGTGTTTATCATGAATTCAAAGCAACTAGCTACATATTTAAATATGTCATGGAATACGATTGTAACCCATCTTTTATATGAAGAATAATTTCCGAAAATACGTTTAGGGAGCAAGTGGCTGTTCCATAAAAGAGAGGCCGGTAAATATATGGATAGGTATTATAATGAGGTTCGTAAAATGGTGCGAGTATCGTAAAATGCAAACGGAAGTGATGAAGACTGAATTAGGAAAGTAGGGTATACTGCAATCTTTGAAATCAAGAAAACAGACAGTGAAATTTAATATTTTCAGCTATCTGTTTCTGAAGTGATGCGGTCATATTTGATGTGGGAACTTATAAAAACCAGTATAATTATTTTGAATGAAACACTCCGGAATGTTGATGTATAGCGATTTGTACTATTAGGTATATAACTGTAATAGCCCGAACTCTATGGGGGGAGTAGTCCTCACTAACGCGGGAACACTTCGTTGTCTTGTATGGACTGTTATGTCCACAATTTATAAGTAACAATACAATGGATTGTGTGTCTACTCACATTAAAATCCTTTGCTAGTAGTCGTATATAGGCTTCTCTTTCATTACTATAACGTTCTCGGATTTCTTTTACATCTATTGCAGTTAAATGTGAGCGGCTATTACTCGACTTGCGGGACTGTAGGATGATCTTTTTTGAAAAATTTAAATTCATCTCCGAGCATCGTTTGTTTAATCTTCGCTTTTGTTAAATCTGTTCGTATTGTCCCTTTTTTAACTAAAGATAGCTTTTTTTTATGCTCTTTTGAAAGACTTCTCCCTTTCATAGCGAAACTTATTTTTTCATTTTTAGTAAGCTTATTCTTCATTATAATCATGTATCTTCTTCTCGGTAAAATAGCATAACGAATGTTGTCATTTATTTGGGGGTTAATCAAGTAGGTTCACTTTACACTTGGGAAAATAAGTGGTAGTCAGACTCTTAGGCGTTAAGTGTGGATTTACAACACTAAAGAACAATACTTATAAGGTCTGGAATCTGTACTCTGGTGGACTTTTATAACCAAGCGTGCCGTGAATTAGAATCTTGTTATACCAGTTAACCTAATCGTTTATTTCAAGGACCAGCTGGTCCGGGCTGTTCGAGAACTCTGTCTTGATCTTGACTATTGTTGAACATCGCTTCCAGTGATTCAAGAGGAAAAACGACGTGCGAAAGAAATTCCGCTGCTAGAATCTGTTTGGGGCCATATGAATTGTTAGGAAGTTTCTTCAATCATACTTTCGTTATAGTCCGAATTGTCCATTTACTTTAATAGTCCATCAATTATACTATAAAAGTAGGTAAGTATAAAATAACAGGAGGTAGTATTGATTTGAAAAAGATATTTATGTTTGTTTTTGCATTCGGTTTAATTGTTTCAACGACATTCTCATCTCAAGCTATTGCGGCAGATACAGTGCCCGGAGGTCCTTCGACTAACGGTAACACGAGCATGGACAGTTTGATCACTTATGAGAATATGATCGATACGTTAAAGAAAATAGAACATACGAGTAAAGGTAAGGTTGAAGTATTTACTTTGGACGAGTATGGAAAGAGTGAACAAGAACGAAGCATCTACGCTGCAAAAGTTGGGACGGGACCTATCAAAGTATGGGTACAAGCTCAAATTCATGGAGATGAAAAATTAACAACTGATGCTGTTTTAGAATTATTAAAGACATTTGGCAGCAGTGGATCTAAAGAAATTAAAACGATTTTGGAAAATACGACCATTTATGCAATCCCAATGAACAATCCGGACGGGAGTATTATGAATACACGGACGACTATGCTTTATGATGAAAATGGCGAACCTAGATTAGACAACAGAGAGCGGCCGATCACGATTGATTTAAATCGAGATTGGGCAGAGGGTGGATTTAAAGCGAAAGAGTCAATCACAACGTATAAATATTGGGCAGATGTAAAGCCGGATTACGCGATTGATCTTCATCATCAAGGATTTAAGACGGTATACGGAACAAATAAATCAACATCTATGTCACTCGGTGTGTCATTAGCGCCTAATGGGCCAACTTTACCGGGCATAAAAGATGGCTTATACAATGATCTTACTCGCCAAATGTCCGTGTATGTATATGATGCGCTAAAAGACTACGGGCATATGCACATCGATCGTTACCAAACTGGCAGCGGTGATAAGAAGTATGAAATTGACATTAAGGGCGGAGTCGTTTCGGCGATGATGTTAGGGCTTAATTACGATAACATAAATCCAACTCATCATAGCAATCCGGCCATCTTCTTTGAAACAAAAGGAAACACGAGAGACGGAAATTTAGGACAAAAATCAAATGGTCACTTAATAAAACAAAATTATCTCGGATTAAAATACTTGATTTCAGGAATTGCTGCGGGTGAAGTACAAAACGTTGATCCGGATCGTTGGGAAGAAATTCCCGCCTATCCGCTAGCAGGCTATCAATCTGACAGTGGAATTATTCCAGTAAGTAATTAATAAAAGTTATATTTTAAGGCCCTACGGAGTTCCGTAGGGCCTTTTTGGCAGAAATGTTTTCAAAAGTATGGAGAGTTAGATTAACAGACATTGTAACGATTTAAGTTAATTATTATCTGATTATGGTTTTGGTGTCAACTGCACAATTTACTACAACTAAAGTAACCAATTGATTATTCACAAGAAGAAATGGCCTACCATAATCTTATGGAGAACGTGTGTTTTACCAATGCGTCACAGCAAATTAAAAATTCAATTTCCGATATAAAGGAGAATTATCAAAAAGGATTTGTCTATGGATTTAGTGTGGTGTCAACTGTTTCTTAGCTGTGTAGTGAAACAAAAGGTGTCCATGATATTGCGGGCTATAATGATACAGGGATTAGGGACTATGTGGTGA
Organism: Sporosarcina sp. G11-34; assembly: GCF_026931025.1. Taxonomy (NCBI): domain Bacteria; kingdom Bacillati; phylum Bacillota; class Bacilli; order Caryophanales; family Caryophanaceae; genus Sporosarcina; species Sporosarcina sp. G11-34. Next base: position 24,318 of record NZ_JAHNZW010000010.1, read on the forward strand.
TTACACTAAGGCGCCTGGCATTGCTATTTATATCCAAAGGGGAAGAATTATTTAATGTGGATAAATTCATTTCTGTTTTAGATAAAAAGTATTGAATTACATAAACTCTGTGGAGAACATGGTATAGTGACGTTATTCACAGAAATTCAACAGGGAATCGGCAGATTGGGTAATTAATAGGATGATAAACTCTCTTAATATACACCGATATGAAGGGGATTAGTTGGACAATAACAAGGGAAATTATTAAAAAAAGTTTTTGGTTTTTTTCGACTTTGAAAAATTCCTTGAGGGAGGAAAAGGGAGTGTCCAAGAGAAGGTTTGTCGCGTTTTTAATATTTTGAAATAATCAGGAGTCAATTGAACCGATTTACACCCTAAATTATTATACACATAAATTACACATTGGGACTACAAAAGCCATTGATACCAATGTTTATAGCGATTAATATACGTCCTCCTGGGACATAATTAAGTTAATTTAGAAGATGTTAAGAAATTTAAAAATATCCACTAACGTTGCCCCAACAACGTTAGTGGATATTTTTTTCTAAAGTCGTTAGAAAACGATAGAAATTGAAACCATTATACACTTTTTATACACGTTTTATCCGCGTTTTATACATCTACTATTTAGTTTATCGTGTGCCAAGGGAATTCAAATGAAGTTTTTATGTCTAGGAAAAAGCTATTACTGCCCTTTGATTTTTACAGGACGAAGAGAATTTAGGATAACGATTAGTGCAGCACCAGTGTCGCTTAAGACAGCCATCCGTGAGGTCAACCAGCCCGGGAAGATTAGTATCAGGGCTACAGCTTTTATAATTAACGAAAACGATATATTTTGTTTGATGATCGTTAATGCCTTTCGACTCAACTTCATTGTATGGGGAAGCTTTTCTAAGTTATCAGCCATTAAAACGATATCTGCAGTCTCCATTGCAGTATCTGTACCAGCACAACCCATCGCTATTTCAAGGTTTGCAGTCGCGAGTGCAGGGGCATCATTTATGCCATCCCCAACCATTGCCACACGATATCCTTCTTCTTGCAATTGTTTTATCGCATCTACTTTTCCTACGGTAATAGTTCAGTGAAATAGCGGTTTACGCCAGCTTCCATATATCATTTAAAGTGTATCCCATCCATATATTTAAAAGTATTGATGAAGGACGTATTAATTTACGATCTTTATTTTTTTCGACGTGAAAAAACACCTCCGATATATGCACTTTGAAGAAGTGTACATTTACGTTGGTGTTTTATATTGTCTCAGTAATTTGGGTTAGTCAAACTTCGGGAAATACCAGCCGCATTTTATGATTATAGATGTCTGAAAAAGCTAGTGCACCACTTTTTATTCAAATCATTGTGAACTCAAAACCAACGCTTTAATTTCACGCTCAAATACACCAGTCAATTGTTCAAGCACCGTCAAGTACACGAGCCCGTTACCTTCAATTCTTTGAGGGAAACCTAGTGGAACGGTTCTTTTTATTAGTTGGGCATATAGCTCTCGCTCTGAAAGTTCCCGACCGAAACTGTTGTTGACCAGCCCTTTTATGAGGGCAAGAGCTCCAGAAACATGGGGGGCAGCCATTGAAGTTCCGCTTAATGTTGCAAATTTCCCGTTTAAATACGTTGAGAGGATCTTCTCACCCGGAGCAACTAGATCGATTTCATCATGAGAGTTGGTAAAATCGGAAGGGCTCCGTTCAAGATTTATAGCACCTACACTAATGACTTCGTTATAACGGCCTGGAAAGGCATATTCATCGGTTAAATCGTTACCGTCCCCTTCATTTCCGGCTGCACAAACTACGAGTATATTATTAGAGACCGCTCTCTTTATTGCTTCATGAAGTTCGGGCAAATCAGTTGGACCGCCCAGCGACATGGAGATAATATCCACTTTTTGTTCAATGGCATAATCGATACCATTGATAATCCACTCATATTGCCCCGAACCTTTTTTATTCAATACCTTTACAATAAGCAGACTTGCCTCAGGAGCTACTCCGACTACGCCCTTATCGTCCTTCTGAGCAGCAATTGTTCCAGCCACGTGAGTGCCATGTCCATTGTAATCGAGGAAAATGTCGGGATTGCTTCCATCATCGTCCGTAAAGTTTTGACCGCCTATAATCTGTTCTTGTAAATCGGGGTGTGTACTATCGCATCCTGTATCCAGGATAGCAACCGTAACACCTTTTCCTTTTGTTTCCTTCCAAATTGCGGGTGCTTGAATTAATTCCACGCCTGGTGGAACTTCATTGGCCTCTGTCATTTGAATAATCACTTCGAATGGAATTACATGAGCAAAATTCGCCACTTTATCCCTCCTCATTGGATTATCGAAAATTTAATTAAAAAGAAGTTTTTCAGCATTTAGTCGTTGTTATAGGGGAATTACTATAATAGTTGTTTCTATTAGTAGTGCTTGCTACATAAAATAATTGAACGGAACGTACAAAGTAAGTCGTAGTAGGTCCTAGATGCGCAAGCTGGATTTATGATTAATAACTAAGTACGAAGAAATCTAGACTTTGCAATGAATCTAGCGGAAAAGCATAGAACTTCCGCCGAAAATTCATCATATAATAAAAAACGCGGCATAGAATAAAAAAGGACTGGGCGTTTTAACACTCAGTCCTACAAAAATAAACTGTAAGACAAAATCATGGTCGACTTTGAGTAAGGTACAACGGTGTAACTGCTTCGCTTCATAAAGCATTTGGCCGAGAAGAAAGAAGTAATTGTCCACACTTCTGCCGATGGGGGGGCGGTTACTCCTTTCTTGATAAGAAAAAGATAACTGACAACGACACCGACATAAAAGCAATCCATCCGCCAGATAGTGTAAGGAGTAAGCTTAGTATTTCGAATGTTGTCATTGGTTTTCACCTCCTTTCAATTGGAAGTGCTCAACAAGCGGTCATGCATTCACCGTAAATGAAATGAATTCTAGATGCAGTTTCTGTAGGGGAGAAATTGTGATATAGTTACCCCTACTATTATGTATATGTACAATTAGTATGTATATGCTTAATCTTTACAGGAAATGCCGGAAAAGTTCTGGGGACCAGCCTTCATACTCTGTGAAGGGAGTATTTATATCGTTTTTTGATTGCCCCCAAATTACAGTTATATCATTTGAGCGACATAAAGATAACCTACACCTTAAATTCAAGACCTTTACAATAATTAAACTTGCTTCAGGAGCTACTCCGATTACGCCCTTATCATTCTGCTGTGCAGTAACAAAAAGGGGAACTTGAGTTCTGAATCCATTATATACCAAAGAAGTTTTTGTGGTATCCTCTTGATAATTATAGCATAGTCGGACTATTCAGTCTAATTAATATTGAATAGATTGAACAATTGATTCGGAAGCCTTAATAAAAAGGAATACTCTTTAGCTCATAATTACTAGTGCGGATGAGATAATAAAAGAATTTTTTTATTTGTAGTCCATGTTACATATCATGGGTGAATGTTGTTTAACTATTGAGTCGTAGCAAGTCCTAAATAAGTTTGCTACTGAAAAAGAATTGATTCAAGTTGAATCTCTAATCAATGTCTAAGTATGAATATATTTAGGTCAACAAATGCATGTAGGATTGAGTTATTGCGCTCCTGCTGGTAATTCATTATATATATATATAAGAGACATCCAATAAAAAATGAATAAGTGTTTGAATATTCAGTCCTGAAATGGTAGAATATAAGATGTAATGATGGTCAATATTGTATATCGTCCGACTGTGTAAATAGTTGGTTAGAAAATGCATTTGGCCGAGAAGAAAGAAGTAATTGTCCACACATCTGCCGATGGGGGGGCGGTTACTTCTGTCTTGTTTAGAAAAAGATGCTGACAAAAACACCGTTATTATAGCAATTCATTAACCAGATTGTTAAATGAATAAGTTTAGTATTACGTATGTTGACATTGGTTTTCACCACCCTTCAATTGGGAGTGCCTAACTGCCTGTCATATCTTCTCCGTAAATAAATTGAAATCAAGATGCCTATTTTAGTAAGTTTTAAAATTTAGAGGACCAGTTTTCACAAGTTATTAAATGAAAATCCTGCTCGTTTGGGGGAAAATGGAAAACGTTTTGGACAGAAGAGTGTCCAGAACGATTTTTTGAATTTCTAAACCTAAAACCTAATAACCTTTTATCGATTAACCCCTCTTTTTCACGCATAAGGATCAACTAAAAGCAATGAAAAAAGGTTTCGAATAGCTAAAGTCATGTATGGGATTATTATTGGTTTTATAATCTCTTGAAATACACTGAAAAAGTAACTTTTAATAAAATGCTAGAAGTGTTAAAGTAGTCGCGACTATCGAAATATGTTTAATTTGGACATTTGAATAAATATATAAATTTTGCGTGAGCTCATTACCAGGGGTAGCTGAAGCAGATTCAAAGTAAATCATCACTTCAGCTTGTATAGCTCGATTTAATAATTTAAGGAGGGTGAATATGTCTATTAAAGGACTGGATAAGTTTCAAAATCTTAATATGGATCTTGTAGATTTGCAACGACAGCAAGCATTAAAACGTTACATCGCACGTTCTAGTGAACGTGAACGAATTGCTAGTGAACTGCAAACAAAAAATCCTTTGGAAGTAGATACGCCTGAGCGAGTCGAACTTCGTAAAGCGATTATCGATTCACGTGATGGATTTGCAATTGAGCGTATTATTGGTAAAGATGATCTATTTCCTATTTCTTATCTTGAAGCAGGTTTACGAGCAGCCAATTCAGTTTGTAGAATCGAAATACGAGATAGTATAGGCAGAGTTCTCGGACATGCTACAGGATTTCTGGTTTCAACTTCTTTATTACTAACAAATAATCATGTTTTGGAGAACTGCGATACGGCTCAGTTCAGTGTCGCACAATTCAACTATGAAGTTGGTCTTGACTTAAAGGAACGACCGATGAAAACCTTCCGATTAACACCCGAGCGTTTATTTATTACGGATCAGAAGCTTGATTTCACATTAGTCGCGATAGAGGAAGTGTCTGCTGATGGTACAAACGTAAGTGATTTTGGGTTCTTGCCTCTTCTCTCGCAAACGGGCAAAGGGTTGGTTGGTGAATGTGTATCAATTATTCAACATCCTTCAGGGGCACCTAAAACTGTAGCGATTAGAGAGAACAAAATTATGGATGTATTTGACGATTATATCCACTACTCAACAGATACCATGCCCGGATCCTCCGGTTCACCTGTATATAATGACGATTGGATCGTAATCTCCCTCCACCATGCAGGCGTTCCAGATCCAAAGAACCGAGCAGAATTTATAGCCAATGAAGGCATTCGCGTAAGCAGTATTATCCAGTTTGTCTTGGAGCAAGGCGCCAACTTCAGTGATGATCAAAAAATGTTAATGAATGACATTTTAAAGGATTGGGAAGTCCCCGATCATACTCCTGAAGAGTTGGAAGTTGAGGAGTTAAGCGATTCATGGTATGAAGGTTTGGCCGGTTATGACGCCCAATTTCTTGGTGATGATTTTGAAGTTCCCCTTCCTATATTCCGGTCTGATCTTGAACAGGATATTGCGCAGTTAAAAGACGGAAGCAGCGTGCTCCATTATACGCATTTTTCAATTGTCATGAGCAAGTCACGCCGTTTAGCATATTATACGGTGGTAAATATTGACGGAAATCAATTGAGGAAGATTGGCCGTAATGACAAATGGTATCTCGATTCCCGCCTTGAAGTAGAGTATCAGTGTGGTCCTGAATTATATAAAAATAATTCAATTGATAGGGGACATCTTGTCCGCCGGCGTGATCCTGTTTGGGGAGATTTAGCGGAAAAGGCGAATAAGGATACGTTCCATTTTACAAATTGTGCTCCCCAGCATAGTAAGTTGAATCAAAAAAACTGGCTGGATCTAGAGAATTATATTTTAGACAATGCCGAAAACTCGAATCTTAAAGTGACAGTATTTACTGGACCAGTTTTTCGAATAGATGACAATATTTACAGAGGAGTTCAGATACCGGCAGAGTTTTGGAAAATAGCTGTCATTGTTAAGAAAGATGGGAACCTATCTGCAACTGCTTACTTGCAGACTCAAAAAACTCTTATTGAAGATTTGGAATTTGCTTACGGTGAATATAAAACATATCAAGTACCAATTTCAAAAATTGAAGCGATTACAGGTCTAAATTTTGAAGACTTACGTAATTACGACCCAATCAATCAATTAGAATCGACAATAGGATATGTCATTAATACATCCTGTGATATCAAAATCTGAAGTTTGAACATACTACGGCAGTAAAATTTATCAATTGTTCCTCTAGTAATAGTGACCCTGTTACTGAGACTAATATAATTCCTGTTATAGCTAGATAATGGGAATCAGAGGAGCGATTATATATTAATGAATCAAAAGAGAAGAATGGGAAGTTACTGGAAGAAGGAATAAAAATATTAGAAACTAAAATAAAATGTAATAACGAGATTGTCCAGACTAAAATAGTTTGGGCTTTTTTGATACTTTTGATTGGTAACTTTATTATAGAAGGAAGATATATAATGGGGTGAGGTGACAAAAATGGGCAAATAATACTATTCGGAATTAGGCAGCAACTAAAAAAAGAAAAGGCAGTTAAAGTAATACGTAAGTGGGACGCCCACTTAGAAAGGGAAGAAGCGAATTGAAAGAGGGTTGAAGAAATGGCGAAAGGAGAAGAGCGAAAACTGTCAAGTATAGAAATTGAATGGCTAAATTCAAGGGTTAATGAAAAGGATATCGTTAATTGTAAAGTTACAAAAGAAAACGATTGAAAAAGGCTGATAATAAAAAGTAAATAAATTACCATAAGAAATTAGTCTATCCTTTAGAATGGATCCAAGCTGAGTGATTTTTTAGCATAAAAACATTATACGCATATTATACACATTTGTTAGTGTAAACATTGCTATATAAAGGTTTATGAGTACTTTTAAACGTACTACTGGGACATAAGCAAGTTAATACGAACAAAGTTAATAAACAAAAAACGTTAGTGGCGCTTTTTGTTTATTGGAAGGTGAAAACTTTAAACATGTTTATTACAGATTATTACTCTAAATATGTTCTTGCAAATAGCGACTATACAATTGATGAGTGCATTAAGAGGAAAGATTGGAAGAGAATTTACTCGAAGACATGTGAATAAACCTTTGCTAGTCATGCAAAGAATAAACATTGACACGACACCAATTAGTGTCGTAAGATAATGACACTAATGGGTGTCCTACATGCGAGGTGGGAGGTTTTGAGCGAAAAAAAACAAGAACGTGATGTTTATGTAGCCATCGCTGATCCAACGAGACGTAAATTACTACAAATGTTGGCAAATGGTGATGAATTACCTTTGTATGAACTAACTGCAGAATTTCAAATGGGGCGTACAGCAGTATCTAAACATTTGGCTATCCTTAAAGAAGCTGATTTGGTTACTGTTCGAAAGGTAGGAAGGGAAACTAGGTATCGAATAAATGCGGCTCCCTTGCAAGAAGTCAAAGACTGGGTTTCCTTTTACGAGAATTTTTGGACGGAAAGAGTATCGCAATTAAAAAACATATTATCGGAGGAATAGACAATGGCAGACGTAACATTAGAATTTCAATTTACAAGTTCAGTTGAGCAAGTGTGGAAGGCGTTAACAGATTCAGATATGCTAGCAAAATGGATATGGAAAAATGACTTTAAACCTGTTATCGGAGAAAAGTTCCAATTTCGTTCCGAGCCAAATGAGTGGTGGGATGGAATCGTTAATGGTGAGGTACTCGAAGTAGATGAGCCTCATATCTTATCTTACACTTGGGCAAGTGCTGGGGAAACCACTACAATTACATGGACATTGAAAACAGGTTCAGATGGCGCTACACATTTGCATTTTGAACAAACTGGTTTCAGTGAGGCAACAAAAGCAACAAAAGGGGCTCTTGAGGGAGCCAAATATAGTTGGACGAATTTTGGTAGACAACTTAAAAAAATGTTGGAACAATAACTGCTTGTTGCTTCAACTAAATGACCAGGCCCAAGTATTGTAAAATAGACAACGTTAAACAGGTCACTAAATGCTCTTCATTGACAATTGGTGATCTGTTTTTTCGATATAAGGAAATCTAAATCGTGAGCTTTATTCGAGATGCATTATCGATATTCAAAAAGAGAGAATTATTATTTATAGAAAGCAATAAAGAGTCAGAAGATGTATATTCCTTCCTGTTTGAAAAAGAGGAGGGTTTAACCTGGAAAGCTGGGCAATATGGTTTGTTTTCTGTTACTCATAAGAAAATAAAAACACCCATAAGACCATTTACCAGAGCATCTGCTCCCACGGAGAATGTAGTGAAGCTAACTATGCGTATTAGTTGATCAACCGAGTGATTTTAAGAGAGCCATGTTGGAATTAAAACAGGGCATGCACGTTAAAATGAGTGGACCAGTAGGGGATTTTTATCTTAAGGATAACAACCCTTCACTTCTGATTGCAGGCGGAATCGGAATCACACCATTTCGTTCGATATTAAAACAATTAGAGACGGAAGGGAATGGAACGGATAAAAAATACATCTGCTTTATTTGGATAGCAATCAATCATTTATATTTATAGAAGATCTTGATAGAGTTGTTGAGAATAGTTCAATAAGTGTAACTTACCTTAATTCAAGAGATGAATTGCATCGGTAGATTGACAAGTTTAGCAAATTATATTAGAATAGCGGGAAATATTATATCGGAGGAACGAAATCCATAGTAAATGCAATTTCTACTAATTTACTAAATAATAATATTCCAAAACAAAATATTAAAAAGTAGTTGTTATAGAAGGTTAGTGAATACTTTAGGAGGAGAAAATATGGAGGTTTTTGCAGAATACTTAGCAGGCATCGATAATCCCGATCACCGCTACCGGATGGATGAAGTATTGAAGTGGGTAGCTAATGAATTTCCAAATTTGGAACAGGTAATCAAATGGAATACGCCAATGTTTTCTAATCATGGCACATTCATTATTGGTTTTTCCACAGCTAAGCATCATATGAGTATTTCACCTGAACCAGCAGGAATTTCGAGTTTTGCAGATGATATTACACAAGCTGGCTATAGTGGTACCAAAGGGTTGTTTAGAATTAAGTGGAATGAGCCAATAAATTACGAATTACTTAAGAAAATCATTGAATTTAACATCCAAGATAAAGCAGAATATAAGCATTTTTGGCGTAAATAGTTGTCCTTTTTACCCTTTTCAATAATTGACGATTTTCTGGAGTAACGGAAAAAGTCCAATCACTCAATTTTACACTGAGAAATCGGACTTTTTCACATTTATTTGATTTTATTATCAATTATATATTACATTTTCACCTTCATCACTTAACTTTTTTAAAGAAGTAAGCATTTGATTTATTTCTTCTTCAGAATGTCTTTCCCATGAACTTAACTCGGCTATGATTTTTAATGGAGATTTAGACCTGTAAGAGCGTGTTGGATTTCCAGGAAATCTTTTGTTAGTTAAGTTCGGATCATTTTCAAAATCACTTATTGGTTCTACAATGTAAATTCTTTCTTTTGATTTAGACCTTGCTAATTCGGCACCCCATTTAGCAGCTTCTAACGTTGCAGTAAAATATATATAGTTAGATTTTTTATCTTGGTAATTTGATAAGTATTGTGGCTCTAATAAATCACCAACTTTTAGTTCCGCTTTAGTGCCATGAAAAAAAGGACCATTATCTAAGACATCTTTTTTGTCATACATACTAATACACCTCATATATTTTTTAGATTTGTATACATCAGTATAGTATAGGGATTACATAAAGGGGAGCCTTTAAATAATTTATGAATAGGGTAAAATACAAGTAGAGAGAATGATTTCGAACAAAAGTATCCACCTATTTATTAATAATTAGCAAAGAGTATTTTGTTCCTGTAGATTTTATGGACTGACATTAGTTTTGGTATTTCAGAGAGGTCTCAAAATCCTAAACCGCAATTGATTCATGTTGCTCAAGAAGAGAATTGGACGGAATCCGATATCGAAAAAGCACTTGGCGATTTGCATGATGGGACTGAACATAGCTGGAATTACATGTTTATGGGACTTTAAGAATTATTGGAGACTGGTGAGGTTAGCTACAAAGGTTGAAAATTTGTTTGAGTAGTTAGTTGAAGTAGAGAAACAACAATAAAGTTTATGTGAAGAAAGGGAAGTTAAATATGAAAAACGTAAAACCATTTTTAATGTTTCAAGGCGGTATTGCAGAAGATGCGATGACATATTACACAACACTTATCGAGAATTCAGAAATTAAAAGCATTAGTCGATACGGTGCTGAGGGGCCGGGTAAAGAAGGTACAGTTATACAAGCTGTATTCTCGTTAAAGGGGCAGGAATTCATGTGTATCGACAGCCATATTGATCACGAGTTTACGTTTACTCCTTCTTTTTCTATCTATCTTACGTGTGATACGGAAGAGGAAATTGACAGCCTTTATGAGAAAATGATGCAAAAAGGAACAGCACTCATGCCTCTAGATAACTATGGGTTCAGCAAAAAGTTTGGATGGTTGAATGACCAGTTTGGTGTATCATGGCAGTTGAACTTGCCAGAGTAATCTGGTTGCTAATGACGTGAGAGATATTTCACAATTGGGCGCTAATCTGGAAAAAAGATTAGCGCACTTTTTTATTTGAGAGGGGAATGGATCATGACCAAACATCAGATTTACACAATGAGTTTCGCAAGGGTCCATCCCTGTTATGTTACGAAGGCGGAGAAAAAAGGACGTACGAAAACAGAAGTCGATGAAATCATCAGTTGGCTGACAGGATATAGCCAGAAGGAAATAGAAGCGCAACTGGAAAAACAGATAGACTGTGAGACCTTCTTTGCGGAAGCTCCCCAATTGAATCCATCACGGGATTTGATTAAAGGGGTTGTATGTGGCGTCCGAGTGGAAGACGTCGAGGAACCAACGATGCGTGAAATTCGATATTTGGATAAGTTAATTGAAGAGTTAGCAAAGGGTAAGTCAATGGAGAAGATTTTGCGGGTATAATAAGTAACAACGATAAAACGCTGAGTCATTTATATTTTATAAATGGCTCAGCGTTTTTGTTGAATTGCCACTGATTCTTTTGTACCGCAGTTGACCTGTCCTAAACAAGCTGTAAATTGAATAATATATATTTATTAAGCATTTCTATGAAATTAGGAATGCTTTTTATTTTCGGTTAAAATATATCGTTACGGGGCATTTGTTTATTGATAAACGATAAATATTGTGTTAAGGTAGCATTTGAAATAAATAATTTAAGTGAGGTGCTTTTTATGAAAAAAGGAACAACCCTATTTTTAAAGATAGCTGTCATTTTAATTGGGATGCCAGTCCTTGCTTTGTGCATATTTTTGTTGCCACAGATAGCGGGCGAAGCGAGTGAAGCTGCCGAAAGAGGTTGGGATTTTGCTTATGTGGTATATGTTATTTTAATGGTTATGTATATTTCGGTGATCCCATTTTACTTCGCTTTGTATCAAACTTTTAACCTATTAAGCTATATTGACAAGAACCATGCTTTCTCGGAATTATCTGTTAGAGCTCTAAAGAAAATCAAATACTGTGCTGTCGCAATCACTGGTTTGTATGTGGTAGCTCTTCCATTTGTCTTTATCATGGCTGAGATAGACGACGCTCCTGGTCTAGTAATAGTTGGGATGATACCTATATTTGGTTCCGTTGTAATTGCGGTCTTTGCAGCTGTTATTCAAAGACTCTTACTAGAAGCCATTAACATAAAAACTGAAAATGATTTAACGGTCTGAGGTGAATGACATGGCAATTATAGTAAATGTTGACGTGATGCTGGCTAAAAGGAAAATGAGCGTAACAGAACTTACAGAGAAGGTCGGAATAACGATGGCGAATATTTCGATATTGAAGAACGGCAAAGCAAAAGCGATACGATTTTCTACTTTGGAAGCTATTTGTGAGGCATTAGACTGTCAGCCTGGAGATATCTTAGAATATCGAAAAGATGAAGATCCCACCGATTAATTGACTAGTAATATTAGTAGAGAATTTACGGGGGAGTAAACCATGAGTTCGCTAAAGGAACTTTATCGTTTTGGGTGGGAGCAGGCCCTATCGTGTTTGTTTCCTGTCGTTATTTTTGCCTCTTTAGCTCTTACACAGATTATTCCACTTCCATTTCTGCCAAGGTATGACTGGATACTGTTCATCTGTCTGCTGATGCAGTGGTGGATGATACACTCTGGGCTTGAAACAATAGATGAACTAAAAGTCATCTCATTGTTCCATCTCATTGGATTTGCTCTCGAAGTATTCAAGGTGCATATGGGCTCCTGGTCTTATCCGGCGGAAGGATATTTTAAGTTTTTTGGAGTACCTTTATATAGCGGATTCATGTACGCAAGCGTGGCGAGTTATCTATGCCAGGCATGGAGAAGGTTTAATGTTGAATTGGTAAAGTGGCCGTCGTTTATGGTAGTAGTATCTCTTGCTACTGCGATATATATGAATTTCTTTATCCACCATTATTTGATTGATTTTCGTTGGTGGCTATCTGGAATTGTAATTATCGTCTTTTGGAAATCATGGGTTACATATGTAGTTGGTGGAACCCGGTACCGGATGCCACTCGTATTTTCTTTTATGCTCATCGGTTTTTTTATATGGATAGCCGAAAATATCGCTACCTTCTTTGGAGCTTGGAACTATCCAAACCAAAATGATACATGGAGTCTCGTTCATTTAGGGAAGGTAAGTTCGTGGGTCTTATTAGTGATAGTTAGCTTTCTAATAGTAGCGACGCTAAAGAGGGTTAAGGAGAAACTTGATTAGGGTAGACTCTAGTCACATTTAATAACTGCAATTTCTATGTAAAGTACTAAAAGATAGTATTGAAAAAACTATAGAAAGTGCTACTAACGTTACAACAATGTTAGTAGCACTTTTTGTTTTTAGGAAGTCTGTAGAAAACGACAAAAAGTAAATCTGTTTTATACAAAGTAATTCTCGGAGGTAGTGGTCGTGCTATTTTAATCAAGATGGATCATAAAGACTGACGTGGTTTTTGATCCATTTTAACAACTCTTATCGTCCTTATGCATGCCTGGCTCTGGGTATTTAATTTTCTTGTTGTTGCCTTAGCTCAATTTAGCACATAGAAGTTCAAAAATCATTGATATTAGCGCGTCAAGAACATTTATATAGGTACATCAATGAAGTAGTCTGTAAACGAAATTAGGGTGCTTTCGTGAAGTTTTATGTTGGCGTTTCTAATGTCAGTTTTGTAAACGGGAGGAATATCAAAGCTACTATTTGACTCAATTTCCATTGCGGTTACTACAGCTTCATCCTTAGCTCAATGATATTTTGTCATTAAGAAAGAGAAAGCCTCTACTCCTGTTTGGAAGTAAAGGCAGTAGTATGCTGTTTGAAGTCGTCAAACGAGGATCTGTGGGAAAGAATTAGATCTGAAATTTTGGTAAGTGAGCTTAATTTTTCACAGATTCTTCTCGTGAGTTAAGTGGAAACCTTCATAGCCATTCTTCGCTACATCATCAATAATTTTACCATACTTAGGCATACCACCTAAATAAATCGGGAAACGCAAGGATTCTCCATCGATATTTCCGCCGGTATACCATGATTTTGTCTTGACGAAAAGTGTTTTATTAGCCACGTCGCTTACAGATTTACTCCAAGCGTCTTCGGCTTCAGTGGTAGCTTCAATTGCCTCGATGTTATTTTCTTCAAGGTAATTGATGCAGTCTGTAATCCAGTTGACATGCTGTTCAATAGCCATCGGCATGTTGGTCGTTACTGAAGGACTTTCTGGACCTGTAATGATGAATAGGTTCGGGAATCCTGCTGTGGAGAGTCCAAGATTCGTTTTCGTTTTTTTACCGTTATCCCACTTTTCCTTGAGCGAAATACCGTCTTTGCCACGAAGGTCAATTTTGAAGAGACTGCCTGTAATTGCATCAAAACCAGTTGCATAAATGATAATATCCAAATCATATTCTGCTTCAGGTGTTTTTACACCATTTGGGGTAATCTCTTCGATATGGGCTTCAGACATATTTAGAAATGTTACGTTGTCCCGTTCTAGGGCATCATAAAAGCCGATATGAGAAATTGGTCGTTTAGTACCGAAATAATCAAGTGGCTGCAGCTTTTCTGCGAGTTCCTGATCTTCGACTAAACCGTATATCTTATTGCGAACAAAGTCGGCCATCGCCTCGTTGGACTCTTTATTTGTTTTCAGGTCACTATACGTCGCAAGTAAATAGGGGACTCCACCTTTATTCCATGCTTCTTTGAATACTTGATTTTGTTGTTCTGGTGTATGATCCAACACTGATCGATCAGGTCGGTCGATAGGTATACCATCATAAGTGCTATGCATTTTCGCTCGCATTGCTTTGAAGTTTGCTTTAATTTCTTTTACATCTTCTTCATCATATGAGTAGTTGTTTGCTGGTGCAGTATATTGCCCTGAACGTTGGAAAATCGTTAAATGACCTGCTTCTTTGGCGATTTCTGGAATTGATTGTACACCACTGGAACCTGTGCCAATGACGCCAACCTTTTTTCCTTTGAGGTCTAAATCTTCTGGCCAATCAGCTGTATGGAAGGCTTGTCCTTTAAATGAATCCTTGCCTTTAAAGTCAGGGATGTTCAATGTGGATAAGACACCTACACCAGTTATAAAGTATTTCGAAGTCACGTTCGTTCCATCTGCTAAATAGATGTCCCATTGATTGGTTGAATCTTCAAAATGAGCGGCAGAAACACGTGTTTCAAATTGTATATCTTCTCGTAACTCAAATTTATCCGCAACGTAGTTTAAGTAACGAAGAATTTCTGGTTGGCTTGCGTATCTTTCTGACCAAGTCCATTCTTGGTATAATTCTTCAGAAAATGTGTAATTATAATAAATTGAATCCGTGTCGCAACGAGCCCCTGGATAAGTATTCCAATGCCATACCCCTCCCACACCTTTGGCTGCTTCATAAACAAGAACCGAAAGGCCGGCCTCTCTTAAGCGATGAAGCATGTATAATCCTGCAAAACCTGCTCCAACAACTATTGCATCGTAATGTTTAGTTTCATTTGATAATCTGTTTTTCATACTCATGTTGTATCTCCTTTTATGTTTATTTGTAATAGAGTCCATTTTGTTATGCAATTTACTATTACCAAATTATACAATAAAGGTTAGTCTCTTAAACTAGACTTGCATTTATGCGTCTTTCTTGTAGATATTTGTAATATTGTCTAGACAATACATAAATAGTAGAATCACAAACGTTTATATCCTTCTAACCTAGACAATTGCAATACAAAAAGGGACTAGATTTACTTGTGCTCTATCTATACTGTAGCATAACAACCTTGCTTACTAGGTGTTAGTCGGTTAACAGCCCTGATAAGTATTAACGGGGAATCATCTGAAGGTTTCGTTATCCATGGAAAGCGAGGTAGAAGGTAGGGATGTGAAACTGTAGTAATAAAACATTATCCCAAAGTGATAGCTACACTATTTTCATTATGACTTGGCAACTATTTGACGTAAGGGCACGAATATTAAAAGTTGTATGATGGGAAAGTATAGGATTATAAACCAATTTTCCCTCTGTATGATAATATTTTGGCAATTTGTAATAGCATGTCTGTTTTTAAAATGAGCATACTTACGTAAATATTAGTGTATGTATTGTATGATGAAAAAAAGGGAGAGTGCTACAGATGAAAGCAATCGTTATAGAACAATATGGTGGGGCAGAAGAACTCGTAGAGAAAGAACTTCCAAAACCGGTAATTCAAGATAATCAAGTGTTGATAGAAATGCGTGCAACGTCAATCAACCCAATTGACTGGAAAGTACGAGAGGGATATTTGAAAGAAATGATTCCTTTTGAATTTCCGCTAATTTTAGGTTGGGATGCTGCGGGTGTTGTGAGTGAGATAGGCGAAGACGTGACGAACTTCAAAGTAGGGGACGAGGTCTTTGCCCGTCCGGCTATGCCAAGCGGGACTTATAGTGAATATGTTGCAGTTGAAGAAGATTTAGTTGCTTTAAAACCAAAGAGTCTGAGCTTTGAAGAAGCAGCATCAGTGCCTCTTGCAGGATTAACAGCCTGGCAGTGTCTGGTCGACTTTGGTCAGATCAAAGAGGGAGATAAGGTATTAATTCATGCTGGATCCGGCGGAGTAGGGAGTTTAGGTATCCAAATCGCAAAAAGTTTTGGAGCTCATGTTATCTCAACTGCTAGTGGGAAAAATGAAGCTTTCTTGAAAGAACTAGGTGTTGATGAATTCATTAACTATGAAACAACTGATTTTACTGAAGTAGTCAAGGATGTAGATCTAGTAGTCGACACAATGGGTGGCGATATTCTAGATAAAAGCCAAAGTGTCATAAAAAAAGGTGGTCGTCTTGTTTCGATCACGGGACAGCCTGATGCAGAAAAGGCAGAGGCGAATCAAATTACAGCAGAGTCACTTTGGCTTAACCCGAACGGTAAGCAGCTCGCCGAACTTGGTGAATTAATGGAACAAGGGAAGGTTAAGGCTCAGGTAGGTCATGAGTTTCCACTCACGGCTGATGGGGTACGTGAAGCACATGAGTTGAGTGCGACACATCATGCTAAAGGGAAAATTGTGATTGTAGTAAAGTAATACTCTAAAGTGAAGGCTCCAAGAAAAAAAGCGAAATTTGATGGAGTGCTTCAAGAGTTATTTGGTTGGTTTGAGTCCGGTATTCTATTGGACTTGAACCAGCCTATTTTTATTTAATACGCTAATTATTGATGATTTTCCACATAATAAAAAAGCGCAAAACCTTTTCAAAAGGTTTTGCGCAAAAATATTTTAAGATGGTTTATCTACAAATTTAACATGTTGTAGCATATAGTATCCAGAACTATTAATGCGGTATCCTTCAATTTTATCACTTACACCAGTTAAGTATGCTTGGTGATGTACATAAAACATTGGTGCTTCTTCGATTAGAATCTCTTGAACTTCATTATAATACTCTTGACGTTTGTCAGGATCAATATCTTGACGACCTGCTTCAAGTAATTTATCTACTTCTTTGTTCTCGTAGAATGAGCGGTTTCCAGCTTCACCTTGATTATCTGAGTGGAATAATTGAGTTAGGAAGTAATCGGCATCGCCAACAGGATTTGATAATCCAAGGATAAACATTTTTAGCGTAATTTAGCTAATATTCTGTTCATTGGAGCGAATTAATAAACGATTGTATGAACATAGATAATAAATCCTATTAGACTGAAAAGTTAATGTTATAATAATAATTGAAGTTTGATTATTTTTTAATAAGGTAAATCTTCCTTGAATGATTCAGTTGAAAATTAAAAACAAGCTCAAATTTAGGCTATTTAAAGAATGAGGTGTTCGATATAAAACAGATACCTGCTGGAACCTTAAAGAAGATAGAAGAGAACATTGAAAGAAATGATTTAGGTAAAGCTAGGGATAGGTTGCATGGCTTAATCTCTACTTATCCAAATGACTTAGAACTTCGCAGGAAGTTAGGGGAAATTTACCTTACCCTTAAGGATCCTTCAATGGCAGGTCGATATTAGTATTTAGAGCAGAATAAAACAGTGGAAATGAAAGAGGCGTGTACGCTTTTCGAAAAGTCTATGGGAACGACGTAAAATCAATAGCAAGAGCTCTGAAGTTCAAAGGTGAGCCTAATATAATAAACGATATGGAGTTACTTCAAGCGATTCTAGTAATTCGAAGGAATTTAGAATCAGAGGAATTCGAAGGTTACGAAGGTACATGGGGAGATAAATTGTATATTTTCGGCGCCTTCGTAGTTCTAATATCCATTGCATTCTTTATGTTATTTGGTATGTACCAATTCACAAAATGGATTTTTCCCTTTTAATGAATAATAAGCCTGATCATATTAAACAAAAACTTATTGAGTATGTTACGTACGGATAGGATAAGGGAAAGACTTCAATATTACGGATATGGTTGGGGGGATAATATGATTGATTTTTTTGCATCGCTAAGTCCGGTAATGCAGGCATTAATAGCAACCTTTTTTACCTGGGGAATGACTGCGCTAGGAGCGGCATTAGTATTTACAACTAAGAAGGTTAACCAAAAATTAATGGATGGAATGCTTGGCTTTGCAGGGGGTGTTATGATTGCAGCGAGTTTTTGGTCGTTGCTTTCACCTTCAATTGAAATGGCGAAAACGGGTCCTTTTCCATCCTGGTTTCCCGCTGCTGTAGGATTTTTACTAGGTGGTTTTTTCCTGTGGATGGCTGACAAAGTTATCCCTCACGTGCATCCAACATCTCCAATGCAAGATGCAGAGGGAATAAATCCTGAAAATAAGCGACGAAGCACGCTACTTGTTTTTGCAATTACGCTTCACAACATACCAGAAGGGCTTGCAATTGGAGTAGCATTTGGTGCTGTAGCCGCAGGTTTTCCCTCTGCTACGTTGCCCGCGGCGATTGCTTTGGCGATTGGTATAGGAATCCAAAACTTTCCCGAGGGGACAGCTGTATCAATGCCTTTACGAAGAGATGGAATGTCTCGTCGGAAAAGTTTCTTATATGGTCAGTTTTCAGGAATGGTTGAGCCTATTTCCGCGGTGATAGGAGTTCTGGCTGTAACGCTGATGGCGCCACTTCTTCCGTTCGCTTTAAGTTTTGCAGCAGGAGCAATGATTTTTGTTGTAGTAGAAGAAGTTATTCCAGGTTCTCAAGAAAATGGAAATAGAGATCTGGCATCAGTTAGCTTAATGATTGGTTTTACAGTTATGATGATTTTGGATGTGGCGTTTGGATAAAGACCTAAAAGTGCTACCAATAATCTCTGCATGTTTTGGAGACATGCTTGGGAACGAAAATAGGCTAAGTAGTTTGAGCTGGCTACAAGAAAAAAAGGAGAATACTATGAAACCTAAAATGAATAGAAAAGATTTATTGGACAAGAACGATATATGGAACGCTGTTGTGTCGGTGGTAAGTGACTGTGATTTGTCAACTAAAGACACAGTTTTAAAAGAGGCTTTTATTGTGTTTCAATATCATTCTGAGCTTGAGAGTGGGGGGCACGAGAGCTTACTCACCTGGATGGGTTCGTATATCAATGAGGTAAGTATTGAAAGTTATTTAAACGAATTAATAGCTATCCTTGAGAAAATTGGTGCACACGATTATGCCGAAATTGAGAAGAATTATGGTCGAAAAATGTGGAGATTGCACGCTGCGTTAGAGAATGACGAGATTGATGAGGATGAATTTTATAATATCGTTGAAAAAGCTGACGATGAATACGACAAGCTTAATCAGGGGATAGACAGTTTATTAGAAAGATACTTTATTAGTATTCATGCTGATTTAATTGATGTAGTCGAAAATTAATACATATTGAAAGTAATTTGTGTAGTAAATGAAAAATGTGAAAATCAGACAAAACGGTAGTGCTCTGTTGAGGCATTTCCGTTTTTGGCGTTTCAAACAAATAGACTAAGATGTAGTGATAATTAGGTAGTATTCTTAACTGGCCCGGTTCTATGCTAAACTAAGATAATATATATGTGGAAGTGGGGGATGGACTGATGATGGAGCAATTGCTGCAAAATAGAAGGCTAATTGCGCATTATTACATAGTGGTTGGGATTGCTGTACTGCTCTTTGGATGGTATGTAAGGAACGACGAGACGGTTGATGCGACGATCATAATAATTTTGGCGGTATATGTCGTATTGTTTCCAGTTGTAATTTTATATACACGGAAATACGCTGTACATATTTTCTTATTATTACTAGCTTTTATTACTGGATTTTATAGTTTCTATCAATATTCAGTTGAGTCACATTCGATATTAAATGCACTTTATTTTACTTTTCAACTTTATTTACTTGTTGTGACGGAAGTATTTACAGAAGATGGTTCCAGTTTACTTCAATATCCGTTGATTTTAGAAATTGCGCGTTGGTCCGCGGCTTTATATACAATTTCAACATTGTTTATCGCAATGTACAGACTGCTAGAAACATCTATTTTACTAGTCTATTATCAAATCGTAGGTAATCATTACGTAGTTTTTGGTTATAACGAAAACAGTGCTGCATTCATAGAAGATTTACGCAAAAGAAAGAAGCGCGTGATCTTAGTGGCGGATCAAATGTCAAATGAAGCCATCGACTATTTAGAAGAACTCAAAGTTGTCATCCTGAATCCTGGTGACACTGGGGAAAATATCTATACGAAATGTAGAGTGGCGCGAGCGAATACAGTTGTTTTATTACATGAAGAAGATGTCGATAATTTAAATGAATTCATGGAAATTCAGTCTTATTTTAAGAAACGTGTGAAAAAGAATCTTGGACTTTCAGTCTATATACACCTTCAAGATGTCACTTCTAAAAAGTTGTACCTAGATTTAGAAGGTACAGTTGAGGAGAGTGATCGACATTTCAGTGTCAAACTTATCAATCTATACGAATTATTTGTAGATACCTTATTTGAAAAGCATCCGATCTACACTACAGACCAAGAAGGCGATTCTAAGCATATATTTATCATTGGTTTTGGACGGCTGGGACAGCAGATAGCTCTTAAAGCAGCTACTCAAAGTGAGCAGTTTGAAAAGAGCACACTGCAGATTACGGCTATTGATAAACATATGAATAAAATCAAACAGGATTGGGAACGAAATTATTCCCAAATAGATACGCGTATAAATATTTCCTTACGCCCTTTTGATGTTGAAGTAGATCCGTTAGAGTCAATTATTAATGGACAAGATACGCAATTGACTCATATCTATGTTTGCTTACACGAGGATAAACTGGATTTGTTGGCAGGCATTGAATTATCCAATCAATTACCTCACATTCCAATATACCTTGAATTCTCTGAGGGGGGTATCGCGGATAAGTGGATACAATCTGAAGTGAGTGGAACCCGTCTTATTTATGGTACTGGAACATTTAAAGAGATATTGACAGAGGATAAGCTGCTTAATTAAGAAAGTAATATTTAAATAAAATTTAGGCACAGAAAGGCACCTGATTAGTTGAACCAACTAATCAGGTGCCTTTTTATGTTTATTCTAGTGTGTCAATAAACTCGTGTAATACAAAATTAATAGGTAACCCAGCTTAATCCTGTAGTTCCTGAACCTGCATGTACACCTACGCAGACGCTGAGTGGGATAACTTGTACTTTTAAAGTTGGAAACTCTTGCAATAGCTCGTTTTTCCATACTTCAGCGTCACGGACATTATTGCAATGAATAACAGCAACTTCTGGTACGGAACCTATAGACATATCTGTACGAAGTAAAGAAGTTACGTTATTCTTTGCTCGCTTATTTGAACGGACTTTTGCTGTCGTGACAGGTACTCCATCCTCAAAACTAATAACCACCTTAATGTTCAGCAAATTACTTAATAATGTTTGTGTTCCAGAAACTCGGCCACTTTTATGTAGTTGGTTGAGGCTGGCGGGAATAAAGGACAACCTCGATTTGGTTGTGATGTCATTTATTGTTGCAACAACTTCATCTACGTCTTTACCTTCTTCAAAAAGCTCATTGCCAATTTCAATCATTTTAACCATTGGAAAAGAACCAATTTTCGAATCAATAGTATACACTTTGAAGTTCGTCATTTTTGCAGCTGACTGTGCGGTTTCAAAAGTCCCGGAAATTCCACTTGATACGTGTAAAGCAATTGCAAAATCGTAACCTTCTAACTCCAGTTTATCAAATAAAGATTGGATTTCTCCAATTGCAGGTTGTGAAGTTTTAGGTGACACTTTCGATAGTTGTAATTTTTCGTAAAACAATTCCTGTGTAAGATCGATGGATTCTCTATATGACTTATTGGAAAAAACAACACCAAGTGGCAGGATATGTACATTATGTTTTTGGATGAAATCATCATCTAATTGTGCAGCTGTATCCGTAATCCAAGCTACTTTCTTCATTAAAATCTTCTCCTCTTAATCTAAATTTCATGTCCGAATAAAGTTTCTACTAACGATAACGTACACTACAAATTAATAGAGTACTAGTGACAGCTGTCATATAAGGAGGAAATTTAAAATATGCTGTCATAATTTGCACTTATATTGTTTGTTTTCTTTGGAAATATAGCTTTTTATAATCTCTATATTTAATCGAAAGAAGGGACATTCTAAGTAGGTAATAGTATGATAAAAGCCTACTAGATATAATAAAAAGGAAGAACTTGTTTACTTATTTCTGATAAGCACGTAGCGATTTCTCGAAAAATGTCGAATTAATATTTGAAGATTCCAGTTGATGAAATACTATCGGCGGAATAACCCTCTCGATGATCAGTGTGGAAGAACGTCAAGAAACCAAAGAAAAAATATATTCAATAGAAGAGATGTGATTTTATGCAGGAAGATAATAACATGATTAATGACCTAGTTCGTCAAAATGGTAACCTTAGCAAAGAAAAGTTACTTCGTGATATTATTTACGCACTTGATAAGTCGGCTATCGTTGCTATTACCGATCAAAAAGGGAATATTGTACATGTCAACGAGCTGTTCACCAAGATATCTCAATATAGTGTTTCTGAGCTTGTGGGAGCTAATCATCGAATCATTAACTCTGGATATCATCCAGCAACGTTTTTCAAAGATATGTGGCGTACTATAGGGCGGGGAGCTATCTGGCGTGGGGAAGTCTGTAATAAAACAAAAGCCGAAACTATCTATTGGGTGGATACGACAATTGTTCCACTTCTAAATGATAAGGGGAGACCTTATCAATATATATCTATTCGATATGATATTACTGCAAAAAAAAATGCTGAGCTCATGATACAAGACTTGGCATATAATGATCAGTTGACTGATTTACCGAATCGTACTTCATTCCAAAGATTGTCTTTTGAAGCAGTACTGAAAGCAAAAAAGAACGATGAGAAACTAGCATTAGTCACTCTTAATATAGATGGTTTCCGTTTTGTCAACGACTCACTTGGATTTGAGGCGGGTGACTATATTTTGACTGTCGTAGCAAAGAGGCTGAAAGAGGTTCTACAAGGTCAACATATTATCGCTAGAATTTCAGCCGATGAATTTGCATTAGTTCTCAAACCTATTAATGGAGCGGAACATGTTGAGCAGCTTACGAAACAATTACAAAAAGCCTTGCAAGAACCAATTGATATAATGGGAGAACCATATACCTTGTCGATAAGTTTTGGCGTCGCAATTTATCCTGAACACGCTACAAGTTCATCAGAGCTTTCAGTAAAATCCGAAAAAGCTATTTCTGCTGTAAGGGAGAATGGCGGAAGGGATTACAAAATTTATGAACTTGGCATATCTTCTAGGAGATTGGAGAGAATCTTACTAGAGAATGAATTAAGGAAAGGTGTTCATCTTGAACAATTCCACTTAGATTATCAGCCTAAGGTAAACTTGCTAACTGAAGAATGGATTGGGCTTGAGGCGTTAGTTCGCTGGAATCATCCTGAACTTGGAATGATATCACCAGGTAAATTCATACCAGTCGCTGAAGAAACGAAAATTATTTTACCTCTTGGAGAATTGATTTTACGTGAATCGTGCAGACAGGCGAGGGAATGGCAAGATAAAGGATACAAGCCTCTTCCTATAGCAGTCAACATGTCAGCGGTCCAATTGGAAGAACCATACATAATAAATACAATTAAAGATATTCTTGATGAAACGGGTGTTACAACAGATTTGATTGAGATTGAATTAACCGAAAGTTCATTTGCAGATAAAGAATGCATGCGAGAGACGATTCGAGAAATAAGAGCACTTGGTATTACGGTGTCCATCGACGATTTTGGGACAGGCTATAGTACATTCAGCTATATAAAGGAGTTGCCCGCTGATACGTTAAAAATCGATATTTCCTTTGTGCGGGATATCCATAAATGCGAAGATAGTCGGGCGATTGTCAATGCAATTATAAAGTTAGCAGAGATCGCCGGGCTTAATATTATTGCCGAGGGTGTTGAGTGCGAAGAACAAGCTGCTATCTTGAAAGCATTAGGCTGCGATGAAGCTCAAGGGTTTTACTTTAGCAAACCAATATCGCCAAGCGAATGTGAACAAATTATGGTTAAGCATTACCTTAACTAAAAAATTGTAGACCTTTTAGGAAATAATCAAGAAATTAACTATGTATTTTTGTACCAATTTAATAAATTTAGAACCTCCTAAACCCTGTTACATCAACGGTTTAGGAGGTTTTTCGTTATGCCGACTGCTAAACTCGTCTAGCAGTGTTTAGAGTGTTTAGATAAAATAATCCTTTCCCGGGAAATCGCGCCAAACGACAAATTACAGCAAAAAGGCGTGAAAAACAGAAGAAAAACTCGTAAATTTTGTTAATTATAACGTTGACACTCTGAGCGTAACTGGGTTAATGTTGGGGTGAATCAAAATCATCTGACAATACTGAGGGGGATATTTTTTATGGGAATGAAAGATTCGGTTTTAACGAGAGTAGACCATCCGCTAGAACCTCTAACGGGACAAGAGATTTTGAAAGCGGTTGCAATCTTAAAGGATAAAAAGAATTTGACGCAAGCCTCAAGATTCGAACAGGTTGGGTTACATGAGCCTTTAAAGGACGTTGTATTAAACTTTAAAGAAGGCGATCCAATTATACGGGAAGCATTTGCTATTGTTGTAAACACTAGCGATAGTAAAACGTATGAAGCGGTTGTCTCTATTACAGACGAAGAAGTTGTATCCTATGAACACATTCCAGGTGTTCAGCCATCATTTCTTTTTGAAGAATATTCGGAACTTGAATTAACTGTGAAAAGTAGCCCTGAATTTCATGCGGCTCTAAAAAAACGAGGTATCGATGATCCAGATTTAGTTATGGTTGATCCATGGTCGGTTGGTGACACTGGAATACCAGAAGACGATGGAAAAAGACTTGCAAAAGCCTTATGTTTTGTGAGGAAATTCCCTGGTGATAATGCTTATGCATACCCACTTACAGGACTAATTCCTATTGTTGATCTAGCTAAAATGGAAGTCGTCCGAATTGAAGATCACGGAGTAAAGCCAATCGCACCAACAGCGGGCGCATATATTCCCGAGCAAAGCTCAGAAATCCAAGTTCGAACAGACTTAAAGCCATTATATATTACGCAACCTGAAGGGCCAAGCTTTGAAGTTAACGGCCACAACATTAAATGGCAAAAGTGGGACATTCGAGTTGGGTATACAGCTAGGGAAGGACTAGTACTGAATACGGTCGATTATTACGATAAAGGAAAAAAGAGGCCAGTATTATATCGTGCGGCATTATCAGAAATGGTTGTTCCTTATGGGGATACGAATCCAGCTCATAATTGGCAATGTGCTTTTGATGGCGGCGAGTACGGTATAGGGCAATTAGCAAACTCTTTAACTTTGGGATGTGACTGCTTAGGTGAAATCCGTTATCTAGATGCCATAATGGCAACGAGTCAAGGTGGAGTTCACACAGTTCCAAATGCAATATGTATTCATGAAGAAGATTATGGAATTGCATGGAAGCATACTGACTGGAGAACAGAAGAAGTGGAAGTACGTCGGTCACGTAGATTAGTAATATCTTTCTTCACTACAGTCGCAAATTATGACTATGGATTCTTCTGGTACTTCTATACAGATGGGAAAATTGAACATGAAGCCAAATTGACAGGTGTATTAAATGCTGGCGCAATTGAAGAAGGACAAAATACAAGATATACAACGGAGGTTGCACCGCAAATTGCTGCCCCAATTCACCAACACATCTTTAACTATCGAATAGATATGAATATAGATGGACAAAAGAACTCTGTTGAAGAATGGAACACAGTTGCATCGAAGCCTGATCCAGTAAACAATCCAAAATTAAATGGTTTCTATCGTGAAACGACAATATTACAAACTGAATTAGAATCACAGCGGAGATTGAATCTCGAAACAGCAAGAGGTTGGAGAATTATTAATCCGAATTCTAAGAACTATGTTGGACAACCAGTGGGCTATACGCTTGTACCTGGCCACAACTCTGTTCCGTTTCTTAGCGAGGAATCAAGCGTAATGAAACGTGCAGGATTTATTAAAAATCACTTACACGTTACAAAATATGACCGAGATCAAATGTATGCTTCTGGGAAATATCCTAACCAACACAAAGGTGGCAGTGGCACTCTAGACCACTGGGTGAAAGCTAACCGCAATATTGAAAATGAAGATATTGTTGTTTGGTATAATATGGGGATGCATCACATTGTACGGCCGGAAGACTGGCCAGTAATGCCGACAGAATACATCGGGTTCACACTAAAACCTCATGGCTTCTTTGACGGTAACCCAGCATTAGATTTACCACGTCCAACAGCTGAAAAAGGGGCGTCATGTCATTAAATAGAATAGAAACAGGCACTGAAGTTGAGGGGAATGCTCCCTCAGCTTCTTCTTTTCTAAATACACAACTAAAACATGATAGGAGGTTGTTCAGCGCATGATTCTCTTAATTTGTTCATGTATTGTATTGTTGTATTCCGTTGTCTATATTTTTAAGATGAATGTGAACAAAGATAACTTTGAAAAGATGATAGGGATGACGGTTGTGATGGTTTTTGTTACGCTCTCAAGTGTTACCATAGGAATTATTGTGGGGATTTATTTTGCAAATGACCTGACCTTATCAACGATAGTTTCAATCATATATGGAATTGTACTTGGCTATTTTGCGGGGAAATCGGTAAATCAGCTAGCGATTATGGAAGGATTAGGGGCAGGTGTCATGGGCGGTATGATGGGGGCGATGCTGGGCTACATGATTCCCGGTAATTTTAATCTGATGGTCATCTTTATGACAGTTCTCTTTATTATTATCATCTCATTTTTTGCGCATCTCATTACTTTGGAGTCGAATAAGAAAAACGGAAAGATAATAATGGTGCCCCGACCCTATAAATGGATTATATCTGCGATACTCTCAACCATAATTATTATTACTGCTGTAGGTTTGGAAACTTATAACCTTAATAATAACATTCAAGATGAACTTCAACCGACTGTAGGAGCTTTGTGTTAGGCCAACTACCGAGAAGTTAACCTTTTAGGGGTTTGTATTGGTATAGTAATTTCTAGTAATGTACGGCTCGCACTAATTCGTAAATATTAGTGGCTACACAACAGCCACCGCGAACATTTTCTATAGCGTAAATGATATTGGCCGGTTTTATGGTCATTATTATCAACTGATTATTGCGCCAGGGGAAGTGTTTTCACCTTGCAAAACTAGAAGGTTTGACCAACTTCGATGAATGTAGGGGAATAAGGTGGAGTTCGGGGCTTAAATGCTTGCGATATTTCTTCGAAGAATGCAGATAGAGCTACTTCATACTAGAAAACTTAATGTTATTGGAAATAAAAACACCCTAATCAAGTGATTAGGGTGGGATCCATTAAAGTTTAAATAATACCTTGAATTCGTAAAACGATTTCGGCTATAACTGCAGAACCGAGGAAAGTTCCTAAGAATACAAATGTGGCAACGACTAAAGCACGCCACCCTAATTTAGTAAAGTCTCCCCAGCTCCGTCCGATTGATATACCAGCATAGGCTAAAATAGGGGTTGCAATTGCAAGGATACTTATATGGCTTGTCCACTCTACAACTTGTTCTCCGCCTGGGAATACTGGTAGTGAAATGATAATGCCGACAAGAGCGATATAACCAACACTTGGGAAATTACCAGGAATAATTTTAGCTAAAGTCATACCTGTCAAAGTTATGAGAACTAAAATTAACATACCTGGAATTGCAGTAAGCGGAAGAACATCGTAACCCACCCAGTTACCAACTACAGCAACAGCACCGAATATTAATAAAATTATAAACCATTCTATAATTTTAGCCATTTATCAATCAACTCCTTTTAACGCTTTTTTATCTCTGTTTCTCGTCATTAAGTTATATAGTCTCTCTGCAATAGGTAATCCAATAAAGATGCTGAAGTACAATCCGAAAGCAGTTGAAATCAAGTTACTTGCACCAGCTAAAGCAACAATTTGATCAGCCATCTCGGGGTAAGCAGCAACTAATGCGCCACTACCTGCAGCCATCATGCTACCGCTACCAACTCCAGATGCCATTGCAAATGATAACGGGCTCATTGGTGTATATGTAGCAAGAAACCCCGAAATTAGTCCTAGAAATGCTGCTCCGAAAACAGTTCCGAAAATATACATTGTCATAACGCCGCGACCTTCTGCAGAGTCGAATCCAAACTTATCAACGATTAAGCCGATATTAGGCTCTCTACCAATCGAGTGAGTCATACCAATCGCTTCGCGTTTCATACCCAATAGAATTGCAATAGGCAATGCTACGAATATGGTGCCTAGATTACCTAGCTCTTGTAATAATAATGCCGGTCCCATCTCAATGATACTAATAATTTGGGGTCCGATAATTACACCAATCTTTGCAACTAACATACCCACACCAATTATAATTAAGGGTTCAGCATTAATAGATTGCTTTTCTTTAATAATAGGTGTGAAATAAAGCGCTAATCCAATAATTAATGCATAAAGCATAGGTAATAGTAAAATTGCACCTGGGCCTACCTTAATTGAAAACTGGCCAATCCTCTCGGTAATTAAAACGATAATAAAGACGATTAAATGAAGCTTCCAATCTTTTAAAAGCGCCATTTCTTTTGATTGTTTCATTATTTTCCCCCTTGTTTAGGTCCAGACGATTACAACAAAAATAATTATTGACATGGTTGTTTAATAGTCTTTAATTTGCTTATGTTTAAATAGTATGACATTGTATAAGGGATTGCAAGACTATTTCGAAAAGAGTCAGATACTACCTTTTTAGGGGCGCTTTTTCTTAGTGTTTATTCATACATAAATTACGCTTAATATATGTGTTCGCATATTAATCATGCAAGGGGGATGGTGTAAAATGGCTAACTTAGTAGTAGGATTTATAGGTCCGGGGGATATAGTTACAAGAATCGTGAACCAGTTAGATCCAAAAGAGATGCTGAATGTTGACATTAAAGAATTTAATACAGACACAATTGAAGAGATTAGAATGCTTGATAATGGCATGTTAAATAAATGTGATTTACTATTCTTCGCGGGGCAATTGACGTACGATATTTATTTTGAAAATAGATTAACGAGTAGGGAAAATGATGATTCATCCTTAATCACCCTACGCTATGATGGCTCAGCTGTTTACAAGACTTTGTTTGATGTTGCCATGGAAAGTAAGGGGAATCTTTCGTCTTTCACACCCTTTACAATTGACATTTTAAGTAATTCTGAAATTCAAGAAGTCCTGAAGGAAGTACATTTGTTAGATAGGGATGTCATTAAAGTTGAAGGAAATACATCATTTTCTACGGATGAATGGGCTGATTTACACGAGGCAAATTATAAGAATGGGCGAAGTAAGTTTGCATTAACCTGTATGGCTAGCGTTGCTAAAGAATTAGAGAATAGAAATGTTCCGGTTAAAAGAGTAGGCCCGACCTTTGCATCTATTCGTGCAGGCCTAGAACTTCTGTATGCTAACTATAAAGTGCTTCTGAGCAATGATTTACAGACCACAGCGATAAAGATAAAGTGGCATGAATCAGATCGACGTTCAAAAAACCGGTATGATTTTTATCGAAAGAAAATGGAGTTTGAGAAACATATTCTCGATTTTTGTGAAGAGTATAAAGCAGCGTTAACATTTGTTAATGAGTATGAAGCTACTATTTACACGAACAAATTTTTCATGAAAAAATACACGAATAATTATCACTGTTTTCCATTAATATTAGAATTAGAAAAGAACATGGGGAATATTATTTCTATTGGAATAGGGGTCGGTGATGAGACATCGGTAGCGGAATATAATGCTGAAAAAGCGATGAAGTTTGCTGAAAGTAAGAATGGTTCACGTGCATATATTACTTTCCCGAATGGGAATATTAGCGGGCCCTTACAAAAAGGGGACAATGTACCACTTACATTTTCTACGCTTTTAGAGGATGCTCATTTAAAAAGTATTTCGAAGCAAACAAATTTAAGTGCGGTGACAATATCTCGGATATTGTCTTTGCTTGAACAAAATAATAATGATAATTTAACAGTTCATCAACTAGCCGAAGCATTTGATGTTTCCGCAAGAACTTCTAGTAGACTGTTAAAGCACTTGGAGACTTCGGGTTTGGCAAAAGTAATAGGGGAAGAACAACCTCCAGGACGTGGAAGGCCTAGGAAAGTATATAAATTAATGATACTAAATAAAGTTGTATGAATTAATTTGTAAAGTTATAAATAATGCCATGAAGGAAGCTTACTAATGTATGTGAATTTATGTACTGACAACACTGCTAAATGATTAACCAAGGTCATATCGAAGCATTGTTTTTATGGAAGTCGAGAGGTTAATTAATCTTAATAGAAATTGAACCCCGATAATGAATAGTTAAAAAGAGCCTTAATCAAATTCTGATTAAGGCTCTTTTTGGAGTGCTAGGATAGGTCAAATCTGTTGAGAATCGAACGGCTTATTGGTCTCTGTATTTTAGAGCTAACCCTTTCAAGAAATTCCGCACGTATCTATCTCCGCACTCTTTGTAATTTTTATGGCCTTCTTTTCTTAATACGGCACTTAATTCACCTTTTGTAACGGTGATTCCTGCTTCGTCCAATATATCAAGCATTTCTTCACTTGTTAATGTCAGCGCTATTTTCAATTTCTTTAGAATGATATTATTCACACTTTCATTATTCGTTATAGAGAGTGTTGGCTTTTCGGATTGTCCTGGTTTTGGTTCCTGTTTACCTCTTTTAAAAGTAATAAAGCCATTTAAAAATGCATCTAACATGTCATTCGTGCATTCCATATTGCCGACATTTTCGCTTTCATCTTGGTAGTTGTTTTTTGATTTCTTTAGCAGCATGACCACTTCTTCTATAGTTACTTCAGCGCCACCAAGTTCAAAGATTTCCTTCATTTCCGAATTTTTTAAATCCAAAGCATATCTTAGTCTAATTAATATATCATTATTATTCATCAATATTACCTCCTGAAAAATTGTTGTGGATACACAACAGTATCACCATTTCTAAAATGGCCATGAACTCTTAACTCAATAATAGCACATAAAAAATAAGATTAAGTTTTTTTGTTATATTGGAACTATACAGGACAGGCATTATAGAGAAGGCGCTACATTAAATTGTTTATTATATAGATGCAGAATTTACGAATAGCAGATTCCTTGTAGTGCGGTTAAATGGTTATTCGTTGTTGTAATGCGAACGAAAAAGGTCGATGATCCCACTGTAGGGGCCATCGACCATTTAAAAGGACTGGATTAATTAAAAGCTGTTAAATTGGTTTTATTTGTTCCATATATTCTATGATGTCTTCTTCGCTCATTTCACCTGTAATGATTTTCACGATTTTACCTTCGCTGTTGATAAGCAGAGTAGTAGGTAAAGGTCGAATACTATAAGCTTGCATGACACCTTTTGTTTTATCAATTAAGGTAGGGAAGACCATTCCATATTGATCTGCGAAAGCTTGTACCTTTAAGTCAGATTCCGCAATATTTACTGCCAATATTTGAACCCCTTGATCTTTATAAACTTCGTATTGTCTACCCATTGCAGGCATTTCCTTCTTACACGGTGCGCACCAAGTTCCCCAGAAGTTTAAGAATACACCTTGTCCTTGATAATCAGACAATTGATGTGTTTCACCATCTAAGTCAACCAATTCAAAGTTAGGGGCAGCGTCGCCGACCTTCAACATATCTTTGGTATCCTTTGTTAGCGCATTATATATTGTGAAAATAATTGCAGCGGCCAACGCGATTAAGACAATCAAGCGTATGAAAAACCGTTTTTTCTTTTTATTATTCATTTTTGGAAACTCCTTTCAAAATCCAGTGGAATGCTTGCCCAGTGTATGGACAGAATTTGCTACAGTAATGATTATAGCAAAGATTTATCAAAAAAGTATGCAGTCACAAAACTGTCAAGTGTAAATAGTGAAGTTGTGACTTTTTGGTGCACTTATTTCGAGCTACATAGCTAAGAAATATACTATAGGAGTCGATTGTAGAATTCCATAAATTAGAATTGAAGAGAGGTATTTAGTTCATTTTATTGTTTGACATTCGTTTGTAATGGATGAGCTTTATTTAAACAGAAATTAACGGTTCGTTCAAGTACGCCGTATTCCTATAATCTTTAGTTCAACTTATATATAATCATAATGAACTAAGTATTATTTTTTATGGACAGGAAAGAGTGAATACTTTAAAAAAGGGAGTCAAAACATAATGAAGAAATGGTCAAGTGAAATAGAAATTGATGCACCGATTGATAAGGTTTGGGCGTTGTTTGATGGATCGCTGAAAGATATGCAAAAAATTATGCCGCAAGTAATTGCAAATGACCCAGTAGAGCAAACGGAAGAGGGAATAGGAAGTATACATTTACAAAAATTCCAAGAAGGTAAGCAGGTAATGGAGTACATGGTTGAAACATTAGAATACGTAAACAATCCTGATGGAAAAAAGAAGAAAATTGGGTTCACCCTTTCAGATATATTTGAAGTGACGAGGGGTTATGAACTGATCAAACTAGATGATCATAAAACACTGTTTAAATATACGTCAACGAACCGAGCTTTGAAATTATATGTAAGGTTGTTTTCGATGTTCGCGAGCAATAAAGTTTCACTGGGTTTTGTGCAAAGGGTGAAAGAGGTTGCTGAGTCAAAGGATTAAGTGATTCGATGACATTAGCTAACTTTTAAATAAAACAGAATCAAATCCACCAATAATAATAGAGTTTTAATTTAGAAACGCCTTTCGGGGCGTTTTTTTGATTGTAAAAATATAACCGCCGTTACCGGAAGGACAAGTCGCGCATAAAATATTAAAAGGGAGGGGGTGATTAGATGTTTGAGATATACGATGTAGTAATAATACCTTTGATAATTGGACTAGTCGAGTTGTTTAAAAAAGCGGGGGTTAGCAAGAAGTACTTACCGTTTATTGCATTGGTGATAGGTATTGCAGTAGGCGTGGTCTACGTTGCTGATTACGATTGGAAGCAAGGCGTGTTGGTAGGGGCGATGCTTGGATTGGCTGCCAGCGGATTGTATAGTAGCTCTAAAAATACGCTTGAAAAGGGTGACGAGTAGTCGTCACTTTTTTATATAGCTAGTTCAGTAAAATATAGCAACTGCTTTAGAAAATATTTGTTTGTACTAGACAGTTCGTCCAAGCGGGGCATGTCCCGGTGCATATAATGAACAGAAAGGCAGGCCAGCTTTTAATAAATAATCAGGAGGTGATGAATTATGTGTTATGGAAATAATAGACGCAACCATCGGGTAGAGTTGATTTGTGAATGTTGGGAAGTAAGGTCTAATCGAGGTCATAGAGACTGGGACAACCACAATCGTTATAACAACTGTGATCGCAATAACAACCGTGAAGAGTTAAGATGTGAATGCAGAGAATGCAGACGCAGAGGTTCTGATCGGAGATACTAAACGTATCGAATTCAAGAATAAAAGTTAATGCAGGCGCCCCTACGCCTACAATGCCTAAAGAATTACTGGTGATCCTCTCAATTTGAGAGGGTCGCCTTTTTATGTATAAAAGTAAGTACCAACTTTAGCTACCTTTGCGCCTACGCCTGACTAAATTGATTAGCAATCCGCTAATCCTTTAATCGAAAAAAGTGACTATTACAAACGAAATAAATAATACGTAAATCCTTGACTTGCTTGAAAAAGGTGCTAAAATTCATATAAATAACAATCATAAAAAGTAAATAATATTGAGAGATGGTACAGTAATTTTATTGCCAGCAGCAAATAGAGACTGAATGATTGGTGGGAATTCAGGCAGCAATATATATGAAGTACGCCATTTGTTATACTCAATTTAAATGAAGTGGATGGCAAACCTAGGTTGGCTCATCAAATAGGGTGGTAACGCGGAGTAAATCTTCGTCCCTTGCAAGGGGATGGAAGGTTTTTTTTGTATTGTTTTTTTAATACCAACTATTTAGGGGGACACCAAGATGTTTCAGATTAAGGAAATTATTTCACCTACATTCAAGGAAGCGCTGGCACTCGTAGTAGTAATCATAACGATGATAAGTGTTTCAATTATCAAATTTGGTTCTGTTCCTCATTTGCCAATTTTGTTCTCTATATTATTATTGATTTGCTATGGGCTATTTAAGAAAGTTTCTTATCGTAAGCTTGAAGTAGGCTTGGTTGAGGGAGCCGCGGCAGGTATGAGTGCAGTGTTCCTATTTTTCTTTATTGGTTTATTGATCAGTAGTTGGATGATGAGTGGAACGATTGCAACCTTGATTTATGTAGGGTTTAATCTGATTACGCCGACATTTTTCTTTGCTATCGTGTTTGTTGTAACGTCAATCGTTGGTTTGGCTATTGGAAG
This sequence comes from Sporosarcina sp. G11-34, assembly GCF_026931025.1. Lineage (NCBI taxonomy): Bacteria > Bacillati > Bacillota > Bacilli > Caryophanales > Caryophanaceae > Sporosarcina > Sporosarcina sp. G11-34. The sequence continues at coordinate 58,918 of NZ_JAHNZW010000010.1, forward strand.
TTCTTTAACAACAGTCGCTACTGTCGGTGTTGCATTTATTGGTATGGCGGCTGCGCTTGATTTATCATTGGCGATCACAGCAGGCGCAATCGTTTCAGGCGCATTTTTCGGAGATAAAATGTCACCACTCTCGGAGACGACCAATCTTGCTTCGTCAATCGTCAGAGTAGATTTGTTTGAACATATTCGTAATATGGGTTGGACAACATTTCCAGCATTTGGATTATCGCTCATAATCTTTGGCCTACTATCACCAAAAGTCACTTTAACGGAAGTCGATAAAATAGTTACCTTCCAGGAAGGGCTATTGAGTACAGGGATGATTCATTGGTATACAGTCATTCCACTGGTAGTCCTGTTTATCTTGACGATGTTCAAATTGCCAGCACTTATGACGTTAGCTGCTAGTTCAGCTGTCGCAGTTGGCGTTTCATTTTTCCATCAAAGCTTTGGCGTCTCTGAAGTGCTTAATATTTTGTTTGGTGGTTTTGTTTCGGCTACAGGGATTGTCGAGATTGATGAGCTACTTTCACGCGGCGGCGTTGAAAGTATGATGTTTACAATCGGCTTAGTGTTGTTGGCACTTAGCATGGGTGGGTTATTGTTTAAGCTTGGAATTGTACAAGCACTCCTTGCCAAAATTGAAAAGTTATTGAAGAAAGCGTCATCGGTTATTGCAGCTTCTGCATTTACTGCTATCGGTATTAACGTGCTTATCGGTGAACAGTATTTATCTATTTTATTGACCGGACAAGCTTTTCAATCACAATATGAAAAAGTCGGACTAGAGGGCAAGAATCTAAGTCGGGTAATGGAAGATGCTGGTACAGTTGTTAACCCACTCGTACCTTGGAGTGTTTGCGGTGTATTTATAACAACCGTGTTGGGCGTTTCTACAATAGAGTACTTGCCATTCGCATTCTTTTGTCTGCTATCGCCAATACTGACAATCCTGTTCGGCTTTACTGGTAAAACATTAACGTTTCAAGAGAATAAATAAAACATTCTTATCGCGTTTTGATCTTAATTAAGTTAATTCAAAACACTTTGTAATTCTGTGTTATTGTGATAAACTGAATGTAAGTTAATAGATAGGGTTTGAGCTATTGAGAGACCCCAAGAAAAGGTTGCCCACTGCAATCCGTTTCTTGGGGTCTTTTTTCATCTATTATATTCGTAATTAAAGAAGGAGACGATAAAAATGACAAACTTTTCATCACTACAACGGGAAGCGACATTTTATAAATTAGCAACAGAGGAATTTGATTTAATTGTTATTGGAGGGGGAATATCCGGAGCTGGTATTGCCTTAGATGCTACGGCGCGAGGATTGAAAACAGCGCTTGTTGAAATGGATGACTTCGCTTCAGGTACTTCAAGTCGTTCAACAAAACTTGTCCACGGCGGATTACGCTATTTAAAACAACTTCAAATTAAAGAAGTTGCGGAGCTTGGGAAAGAACGGGCAATTGTATACGAAAATGGGCCGCATGTAACAACTCCGGAATGGATGGTTCTTCCTTTTCATAAAGGTGGAACATTTGGTAAGTACTCGACGTCATTAGGTTTGAAAGTATATGACTTCCTTGCAGGCGTTAAGAAAGAAGAACGAAGAAAAATGTTAACGCGAGAAGAATTACTTGAGAAAGCACCACTCGTGAAACAAGAGGGCCTATTAGGTGGCGGTATTTATGTTGAATATCGTACGGATGACGCTCGCATGACAATCGAAGTTCTGAAAGCAGCAGCTGAAAAAGGGGCGACGCTCGTAAACTATGCGAAGGCCGAGTCGTTTATATATAATGAAGAAAAAATTACAGGTGTGGAAGTAATCGATACGTTAACAAATGAAAAAGTTGCTATTCATGCAACGAAAGTTGTCAATGCTGCTGGTCCTTGGGTGGATGATGTGAAGGACATTGAAGGGGAGACAACTGGTAAGCACTTAATATTATCCAAAGGTGCCCATCTTGTATTCGATCAAAAAGATTTTCCGCTACACCAGGCCGTCTATTTTGATACGCCTGATAAACGCATGATATTTGCAGTGCCTCGTGATGGTAAAGCATATGTAGGAACAACAGATACCTTCTATAAAGGGGATCCTAGAGCGATGCAAATCACGGAAGAGGATCGCACTTATATATTAGATGCCATTCATTATATGTTCCCTGGCCTGAACTTGACGGAAGATCACGTTGAGTCGAGCTGGGCTGGTGTCAGACCGCTTATCCATGAAGAAGGTAAAAGTCCTTCTGAAGTTTCAAGAAAAGATGAAGTATGGGAATCTGGGATGGGTCTTATTACAATTGCAGGTGGGAAGTTGACAGGTTACCGCAAAATGGCAGAAACAGTAGTGGATAAAATCGTAGATCAATTGGGCAAAGAAGAAGGGCGTCACTTTGATAAATGCACGACGAAAACCTTACCAATCTCAGGTGGAGATGTTGGGGGCTCTTCGAACATGCAGCACTTTATGTCGGAAGCAATTAAAAAAGGCCAATCACTCGGATTTACTGAACAAGAAAGTCGCCACTTAGCAGCTCTTTATGGCACTAACGTAGACCAAGTATTCGCCATACCTTTCGAAGCGCACACAGGAATGCCGCGTATATTGTATGTGAAATTACGTTATGCAATCGACAATGAAATGGTTGCTAAACCAACTGATTTCTTTGTTCGTAGAACTGGGGATATGTTCTTCAATATTGCCAATGTTAAAGATGGTAAAAAAGATGTCCTAGATGAAATGGCATTCATCTTTAGTTGGTTAGAAGAAGAGCGTCAACAATACGAAAATGAATTACTTGAAGAGATAAGCACCGCAACTACCATTCAATAACATGCTATATTAGTATTATGAATAATTCGTGCTAGAAGTATGATAAAAGGAGTTGAAGTAGATGCCTTTTCGCAATCAAAAAATATTACCTGCCGCAAGAAGCTTGAAGCAGTTTGACCAATTGCTCAAGAGTCCATTTGAGTACATTGTTCTTTTAGAAGTGCATATTGGTAATCTTAAAACCCTTAAAATAGAAGCAGAGAAATACGGCAAGAAAGTGATTATACATGCGGATTTGATTCAGGGATTGAAAACGGATAATTTTGCAGCTGATTTTCTATGCAATGATATCAGACCCGCCGGAATAATTTCGACAAGGTCCAATATGATCATAAAAGCTAAAGCCAAAGGGATTCTAGCTATACAGAGAATGTTTCTTTTGGATACAATTGCATTGGAAAAAAGTTATTCATTGCTAGATAAAACAGCACCTGATTATATTGAAATGTTACCGGGCGTAATACCTGAACTCATTCATGAAGTTTATGAAAGAACAGGCATCCCAATCATTACTGGGGGCTTAATCCGAACGAGAAAACATGTCGAGGATGCTTTAGATGCAGGGGCTGTGGCAGTGACAACGTCAGATCACGAGTTATGGGAATCTTTTACCTAAGATTGAGAATTAAAGTCTGAATTTGTACCTTTTTTATAGAAGAGATTTTAATGTGCATTTTTCCAGGTGACAATTAAAGGACTCTAAATAGCGTGGACTTGCTGTTACGATGCAAGTCCACGTGATTGGCGTGCAGTATAATTACAAAATAAATAATGAGTTGGCGTACGCCGAGTATGTAAAAGCTCAATGACAGGGGAATGAACAATGACTGAAAAATACATAATGGCTCTTGATCAAGGCACGACAAGTTCACGGGCGATTCTATTTGATAAAAGCGGTAAGGTATTTCACTCAGTGCAACAGGAATTCACAACCTATTTTCCTGAAACTGGTTGGGTCGAGCAAAACGCCGAGGAACTTTGGAGCTCTATTTTATCCGTTATTTCTGGTGTGTTAACCGATAAAGGTATTTCAGCCGAACAAATCGAAGGCGTTGGGATTACAAACCAGCGTGAAACGACAGTCGTGTGGGATAAAAACACAGGGATACCTGTTTACAATGCAATCGTTTGGCAATCGCGCCAAACGATGGGTATTTGCGACGAGTTGAGAGAGAGAGGACATAATGAGCTATTCCGAGATAAAACGGGATTACTCTTAGATGCTTATTTCTCCGGTACTAAAGTAAAGTGGATTTTGGACAATGTTGAAGGTGCAAGGGAAAAAGCGGAAAGTGGCGATCTTCTTTTCGGAACAATAGATACATGGCTTGTATGGAAATTATCAGGTGGGAAAAGGCATGTGACAGACTATTCCAATGCGTCGAGAACCCTTATGTACAATATTCATGAACTAAAATGGGATGAAGAACTGCTTTCGATATTGAATGTACCTGCATCTATGCTTCCAGAAGTACGTCCTTCTTCTGAAATTTATGCGTATATAGAGGAAAACAATTTCTTCGGCCATGCTCCGCCAATCGCGGGAATTGCTGGTGATCAACAAGCTGCTTTGTTCGGACAAGCTTGTTTTGAGAGCGGTATGGTAAAGAACACATACGGCACAGGTTGCTTCATGCTGATGAATACAGGTGAAAAAGCTGTGAAGTCAGACCATGGTTTATTGACAACGATTGCATGGGGAATTGACGGAAAAGTAGAGTACGCACTTGAAGGCAGTATATTTGTCGCGGGATCAGCTATTCAATGGCTTCGTGATGGGTTGCGTATGTTCCGTAATTCATCTGATAGTGAAGAGTATGCTAAACGTGTTGATTCAGCAGAAGGGGTTTATGTTGTGCCAGCATTTGTCGGCCTAGGAACACCTTACTGGGACAGTGATGTGAAAGGCGGCATTTTTGGGTTAACACGTGGAACTGAAAAAGAACATCTAATACGTGCCACATTGGAGTCGCTTGCTTATCAGACAAAGGATGTACTTGATGCAATGGAAGCAGATTCTGAGATTTCTATAAAAACATTGCGTGTAGATGGTGGTGCCGTCAAAAATGATTTCCTTATGCAATTTCAGTCGGATTTATTGGATGTACCCGTCGAGCGTTCATTAGTTAGTGAAACGACAGCGCTAGGAGCTGCTTATTTAGCAGGACTTGCTGTTGGTTTTTGGAAGGATCGTTCAGAAATTTCGGCTCACTGGAATCAGGATCGACTTTTCAAACCAGAAATGGAACAGCAAACTAGAGAAGATCTCTATGTTGGGTGGCAAAAAGCAGTCAAAGCCGCCATTGCTTTTAAATGAATTAAAACTGTTTAGGGTTATTTATAGGGAATATAAAGAAGAAGAGAAGGAGTATATACTCCTTCTCTTCTTCTTTATTAGTATTAATTGATTAAGCTTTTGCTTTTTGCGCTTTCAAATCTCTTTTCTTCTCTGTTTCAGCTACATATAACGCACAAGCCGCATCGCCTGAAATGTTAATGGCAGTTCTAGCCATGTCCAGTAGGCGGTCAATTCCGAGAATAAGGCCGATACCTTCAACTGGAAGGCCAACGCTACCTAGCACCATTGCGAGCATGATTAAGCCGACTCCTGGGACGCCTGCTGTACCAATACTTGCGAGCACTGCTGTTAAGACGACAGTTACTAATTCAGTAAATGACAAATCAATGCCGTACGCTTGTGCAATGAACATCGTAGCGACACCTTGCATGATGGCAGTTCCATCCATGTTTATTGTCGCGCCAAGCGGCTGAACGAAAGAACTGATGGACTTTGGAATCTTCAACTCTTTTTGGGCTACTTCCATAGATATGGGTAAAGTTGCGTTACTGCTTGAAGTACTAAAAGCAACACTCATCGCAGGTGCAAACTTCTTGAAGAACCATACTGGGCTTTTTTTCGCCAGGAAAGCGACTGTTCCACCATAAGTGAAGGCGGCGTGAACGAGAAGTGCCACAATAACTACAACCATATAGGAACCCATTGCCCGAATTGCGGGAAGTCCTTGGGAACCAATAGCAGTAGCGATTAAACCAAATGTACCGTAGGGTGCGAATTTCATAACGAGGCCGACAAGGTACATCATGATCTCATTTCCTTGTTCGACAAGGTTTAGAATGCCTTTCGTCCTTTCGCCAAGCGCTGTTAACGCCATGCCGATAAAGACAGCAAACACAATTATTTGAAGCATATTGCCATCGGTCATTGCTGCAAGTGGATTTTTAGGAATAATATTTAATAGCGTTTCACCTACAGGTGGTGCTTCAGCGGATTCATATGCTGCACCCTCCAAATCAAAATCACCAGCCACGCCGGGTTGGATAACCGCAGCTAACGACAGTCCGATAATTATTGCAATCATTGTAGTGGTCAAAAAGTATGTAAGCGATTTCAACCCAATCCTGCCTAATTTCTGAGGATCACCGAGCCCTGCAGCCCCGAGAATGATTGATAAAAATACAAGCGGGACGACTAGCATTGTAATTAAGCTAATGAATATTCGTCCAAGAGGCACAAATAAGTACGTATTTAAAACATCAAATGCTGCCGGCGCGAACAGATTGAGCATAAGGCCAACAAGTGCTCCTAGAAAAAGTGCCATAATAACTTTTGTCGCCAAGCTTCTTTTTTTAATAATAATACCTCCTAGTTATTTAACTATAATAATCAGTGTAAATGAAATTGACAATATTAAACAGCTTTATTTATATTAACCAATTTAGATCAGGATTTTTTATCTTATTTCTAGTATATTAATGAACTAATAGGCACAAAATAGGAATGGTATGAGTGTCGAGACTGGCTAACGGTTAGGGCGATGAAGTTAACATAACTGGTTAAAAATTATCATAATATAGAAGAAGGTTATATTTGGAAAGATATTGGGTAAATAGAATAATGATTGCAGATATTATTTCGAATGAAATCATATTAATCGAAAAAGCGTTATGATATAGTGAGAATGATGGGAAGGGGATAGTGTAATGCCGAAAAAGTACAGAAGACTTCGCAAGAAAGAAAATATTATTGTATTCCCTGGAACATTTGAAAGACTGGTGGAACAAGGTACTAATTTTGTGCAGCAAGAAAAGTTTGACGAGGCTGTTGTGGCGTTTGACCAAGCCATAGTATATGAACCAGATCATCCGGATTTTTTAGGGCCATATGCAGTTGCTCTGTACGAAACAAAGGACTTCGAGCGTGCCAAGGAAATCGCGGCTATGCTACTACACAGTGGTACTTCAAATTACGTCGAGGCAATGGAACTGTATTTAACGATTTGTATCCAACTGCAGGAATATGAAGAAGTTGAAATGACAATTGAAACGCTATTGGATGAAAAAATCATTCCAATAGATCTCCTCACTAAATTTAAATATTTGAGAGATTTGAATAGTCGCCTAGCAGAACGCTATGATACAGATGAGTTGCCACCTGCGGGAACATTATTTACATTTGAGGATTTTATTGAAATGGATGTACTGATGCAACAAAAGTCGCTTGCTTCATTAGAAGGAACAGATCTTCGTCAAATGACGATGGTTCTCGAAGATATTGCAGAAAGCGTGCATTTATCGCCGCTAGTGATAACTTTTGCATTGACTCTTTTACATCAAGCTAATTATAACAAGGAACTAACAGTTAGAAAGTTTGGGCGCGAAGTTGTAGTTACCCCTGCCCAAATGACACTACCCGGACATGATGAACAGACTCAAAATGTCCTCTTGGAACTGGAACAACGTATGTTGCAAGACCCATCTCGATATGAAATGGTCCGAGGGCTTATTGAAAAGTTTGCCATTACCGCATTTCCATTCAGTTGGGGAAACTATCCTGCAGATGAAGTAGCGGACGCTTATTTACTATACATAGATAGTTTATTTTCTGGGGAGGAATTACCCGATACACCGCTCTGTACACTTATTAAGCAATTGGATAATGATTCAGACTTTTAATAAGTGTGAAATCTGTTGAAACATAGGGTCATTATGATATACTGTAATGGTTGTGAATAACGCATATAAGTATAAAAATAGATTCACCAAAAGATTCGGAGGTATTTAATTATGACAATTAAATGGGAAAAAGAAGAAGGAAACACAGGTACTCTAACAGTAGAGGTGCCAGTAGAGAAAGTAAATGCGGGGCTTAGCCAAGCGTTTAAAAAAGTAGTTAAAGAAGTAGAATCACCAGGTTTCCGTAAAGGGAAGATGCCACGTCCAATGTTTGAGAAAATGTATGGTGTGGAATCACTTTATAACGAAGCACTAGATTTCATTCTTCCAGAAGCATACGGAGAAGCGGTTGAAGAAGCGGGAATTGACCCTGTTGACCGTCCTGAAATTGATATCGAACAAATGGAAAAAGGAAAAACACTTATCTTTAAAGCTGTAGTTACAGTTAAGCCTGAAGTTAAACTTGGAGAATATAAAGGTATTGAAGTAACACGTCAAGACACTTCAGTAACAGACGAAGAAATTGAAGAGCAACTTAAAGATAGCCAAACAAAATTCGCTGAACTTGTTGTTAAAGAAGATGGCGAAGTTGTAAACGGCGACACAGTTACACTTGATTTCAAAGGTTTCGCTGATGGAGTTCCATTTGAAGGTGGAGAATCAGAAAACTTTGATCTTGAAATTGGTTCAGGATCTTTCATCCCAGGATTTGAAGAACAAATGGTTGGTATGAAAGTTGGAGAAGAAAAGTCAATTGAAATCACATTCCCAGAAGAATACCACGCTGCTGAACTTGCAGGTAAGCCAGCTGTATTTGAAGTGAAAGTAAATGAAATTAAAGGGAAAGAAATCCCTGAGCTGAATGACGAACTTGCAAAAGAAATTGATGAAGAAGTTGAAACTCTTGATGAACTTCGCACGAAGTTAAAAGAGAAGACTGCAGCTGAGAAATTGACTGCATCTGAAACAGCTCTTCGCGATGACCTTGTAGAAGCGGCTTCACGCGATGCAGAAATCGATATTCCAGAAGTGATGATCAACGCAGAAGTTGAGCGCATGATGGAAGAGTTCGGACAACGTCTTGAGCAACAAGGAATGACGCTAGATCTTTACTTCCAGTTCTCTGGACAAGATGAAGAAGCACTTCGTTCACAAATGCAAGACGATGCGCTAAGCCGTGTACGTGTTTCATTAACATTAGAAGCAATCGGAAAAGCTGAAGATATTAAAGTTGAAGAAGCAGACGTTGATGCAGAAATCCAAAAAATGTCTGACCAATTCGGAATGCCAGCTGAACAAATTAAAGCGACGCTCGGTGGAACTTCGGTTCTTGAAAACGATCTTCGTTTCAATAAAACAGTTGAATTCCTTGTGGAAAACGCGAAGGTTACTGAATAATATATAGAGTTTAGGACAAGGTACGGTTATCCGTACCTTGTTTTACATAGAACAAAGTTAATTTTATTGCTATGAAATTGGTTGGAAACGAATTAGTTGATTATACTTGAGGAGTCTTGTAAAATTGGCACTTGAATAGGGGTGAGCATAATGTTCAAATTTAATGATGAAAAAGATAACTTAAACTGTTCATTTTGTGGTAAGTCGCAAGAACAGGTCCGTAAATTAGTTGCGGGACAGGGAGTTTATATTTGTGATGAATGTGTTGAACTTTGTGCTGAAATCGTTGAAGAGGAATTTGGTCTTGAAGAGGGATTCGAGCTAAAAGACGTTCCGAAACCGAAAGACATACAAAGTATACTTGATGACTATTTAATTGGGCAGGACAGAGCGAAAAAATCACTCTCGGTCGCTGTATATAATCATTACAAGCGCGTTAATTCAGGGAGTAAAATAGACGATGTTGAACTGTCGAAGTCGAATATCGTTCTAATCGGACCAACGGGTAGTGGTAAAACGTTACTAGCGCAAACACTGGCACGTATTCTTGATGTACCGTTTGCGATTGCAGATGCGACATCACTTACTGAAGCCGGCTATGTCGGTGAAGACGTTGAAAACATTCTGTTGAAACTGATTCAAGCAGCAGACTATGATGTAGAGAAGGCCGAAAAAGGCATTATTTATATCGATGAAATTGATAAAGTTGCACGTAAATCTGAAAACGCATCGATTACACGAGACGTTTCGGGTGAAGGTGTTCAACAAGCTTTACTGAAAATCCTTGAGGGAACAGTTGCAAGCGTTCCGCCACAGGGTGGACGTAAGCATCCGCATCAAGAATTCATTCAAGTTGATACGACGAACATCCTCTTTATAGTGGGTGGCGCGTTCGACGGAATTAACGATATTATTAAACGAAGAATTGGTCAGAAGTTAATTGGATTTGGTGCTGAACCAAATATAATTAATGAAGAAGAATCAGTTCTAGGGAAATTAATCCCAGAAGATCTACAAAACTTCGGTTTAATTCCTGAATTTATTGGCCGTTTACCAGTACTGGCAAGCTTAGAGCCGTTAGATGAAGATACACTATTACAAATTCTAACGCTTCCTAAAAACGCCATTGTTAAACAGTATCAAAAAATGGTTGGACTTGATGACGTTGAACTTGAGTTTGAAGACGATGCGTTACGCGAAATAGCAAAAGCCGCAATTGAACGAAAAACAGGAGCTCGTGGCCTGCGTTCAATAATAGAAAATATTATGCTTGATGTTATGTATGAGCTGCCATCACTGGAAGAAGTGACTAAATGCATCATCACACGCGAATCTGTTTTGGGTGAGGCAAATCCAACTTTGTTAAAAGAAGATGGATCTGAAGTTATTTTGCTAAATGGAAAAAGTTCTGCATAAAGTTTAATGGATGAAGCTGGCACCTAGCGCGCACGTATAATTGCGCCTTTCGGTTGTCGGCTTTTTCTCTCTATATAAGTTGAATTATAGTTACTAAGTATATTGAGTACTTGTACAAACCGTTGATTTCCGTTCCGAACGGACAGTGCGGAGTTCAATCTTTCCCTGACGCTTTCCGCGGGCGGTCCGTGAGCCTCCTCGCTTCGCTGTGGGGTCTCACCTGGACGCGCTATTTCCGCTGGAGTCGCCGCTCTTCACTACAATCAACTAGGTGTTGTATTCATTAGTTCAACATATATATTATTTTTTATTATTTATCGGAGGTGATGTCAGCATGTCAAAAACTACTAATTACAACATACCATTATTGCCGCTTCGTGGGGTTCTTGTCTATCCTTCAATGGTTTTACATATTGACGTAGGTAGGGAACGTTCGAAAGCTGCGGTTGAACAGGCTGTAAAAGGCGATAGCTTTATTTTTCTGGCAACACAAAAGGATGCTGAAGTTGAAGAACCGGATTCAGATAATCTTTATGATATTGGAATCGTGGCATATGTTAAATCGATGACAGAATTACCAAATGGCACACAACGTATCCTAATTGAGGGAATGCAACGTGCGGAATGGACGAAGTATGAAGAAACAGAGGATTACTCTGTTGTCGAGGTAACGGGTACATCTGACGCGTTGGAAATCGACATTGAAATGGAAGCATTAATGAGAACTCTTCTTACATATTTTAAGAATTATGCACGGATTTCGAAAAAGATCAAGAAAGAAACGTATGATTCTGTAGCAGAAATTAATGAACCAGGCCGACTTGCGGATACAATTACTTCTCATTTGCCTTTGAAAATTGAAGCAAAACAAGAGCTCCTTGAAATATTTGATATAAAAGAGCGTTATGAGTGGCTTCTAAGTCGCCTGCACAATGAACAAGAAGTACTGAATATGGAAATTAAAATTCATGAACGTGTCAAAGAGGCAATGGAAAGAACGCAGAAAGAATTTTATTTACGTGAACAGATGAAAGCAATCCAAACCGAGCTTGGTGACAAGGACGGCAAAGGACTAGAAGTAATCGAATTACAACAACGCATTGACGAAGCGGACATGCCAGAAGCTGTAAAAGAAGCGGCTGAACGCGAACTTGATCGATATGAAAAAGTTCCAGCTGCATCAGCGGAGAGCGGCGTCATCCGAAATTACATTGAATGGCTCGTCAATGTACCATGGTCGAAGTCGACAGAAGACATGCTTGATATCAATCATTCGGAAATAGTTCTTGACCGTGATCATGAGGGACTTGAATTGGTCAAAGAACGAATTCTTGAATTTCTAGCAGTAAGACAGTTGACTAATTCATTACGTGGACCAATTTTATGTTTAGAAGGTCCTCCTGGGGTCGGAAAAACGTCGCTTGCGCGTTCGATTGCAGAGTCACTCGGCAGAAATTTTGTCCGTGTATCACTAGGTGGAGTGCGTGATGAATCTGAAATTCGTGGGCATAGACGTACGTATGTCGGCGCAATGCCAGGGCGTATTATTCAGGGAATGAAAAAAGCAGGGACGATTAATCCTGTTTTCTTACTTGATGAAATTGATAAGATGTCAAACGATTTCCGTGGAGATCCTTCTTCAGCAATGTTGGAAGTACTTGACCCCGAACAAAATTCAAAGTTTAGCGATCATTACTTGGAAGAAGCCTATGACTTGTCGGATGTATTATTTATTGCTACCGCGAATGATTTAAGCTCAATTCCGCGTCCTTTGTTAGACCGTATGGAAATTATTAATATTGCGGGCTATACAGAAATCGAAAAAAGTTCGATTGCTAAGAATCATTTAATTCCAAAACAGATGAAAGAGCACGGCTTAACAGGGGCACAGCTTAGAATTAATGACGAAGCAATTACTGATATCATTCGTTATTACACAAGAGAAGCTGGCGTTCGAAGTTTAGAGCGTCAAATCGCTGCACTTTGCAGAAGGACAGCGAAACAAATTGTCACAGGTGAGAAAAAACGAGTGGTTATTACAGCAAATACACTTGAATCAATAATCGGTAAGAATAAATTTAGGTACGGCCTTGCTGAACTAGTTAACCAAGTGGGTGTTGCAACAGGTCTTGCCTATACACAAGTAGGCGGCGACACGTTGCAAATTGAAGTGTCCTTATCCCCAGGAAAAGGCGACCTCATATTAACAGGAAAACTAGGGGATGTCATGAAGGAATCCGCACAAACAGCGCTTTCCTACGTTCGATCGAAGGTTTTGGACTTTGGCATTAATCCGAAATTCCACGAATCGTATGACATTCACATTCATGTTCCAGAAGGTGCTGTACCAAAAGATGGTCCATCTGCTGGAATCACAATAGCCACAGCGCTAGTTTCAGCATTGACGGAACGTAAAATTCGGAGAGAGGTCGGCATGACGGGTGAAATTACACTCCGTGGACGTGTTCTTCCAATCGGCGGTTTGAAAGAGAAAGCGTTAAGCGCACACCGTGCAGGATTAACGACAATTATAATACCGATTGAAAATGAACGTGATATTGAAGACATTCCCGAAAGTGTTCGTGAAGAATTAACGTTTAAACTCGTCTCGGACGCGGAAGAAGTGCTTGAAATCGCATTGGAGGGTGCAACAAAGTGAAAGTAAATAATGTTGAAATGATTATGAGTGCTGTAAGACCCGAACAATACCCAGGAGAAGGTTATCCAGAGTTCGCACTTGCTGGAAGATCCAACGTAGGGAAATCATCATTTATTAATACGATGATTGGGCGTAAAAGTCTTGCCCGTACATCTTCAAATCCAGGTAAAACGCAGACGTTGAATTTCTATAAAATTGAAGAACAGTTATTTTTCGTCGACGTGCCAGGTTATGGCTACGCTAGAGTATCTAAAACACAGCGTGAAATATGGGGAGAAATGATTCAAGAATATTTGACGAGCCGTGAAGAATTGCGCGCAGTCATTCAAATTGTTGATTTGCGTCATCCGCCAACAGCAGATGATAAATTAATGTATGAGTTCTTGATTCACTATAATATTCCAGCAATTGTTATCGGAACCAAAGCAGATAAAATTCCAAAAGGTAAGTATATGAAACATAGAAAAATAATTCGCGAAAACCTAAATATGCGACCAGAAGATCCACTTGTCGTGTTTTCATCTGAAAAAGGCATAGGCATGGATGAGGCCTGGAGCGAGATTAAAAAGAGAATGTAGTAAATATAGCTTAGTTGATGATTCGTTATCAGCTAGGCTTTTTTAAACCCTTTTGACATGAATAAGGGTTCTTGTTAGATTGTAAATATTACTTCAATACTATATTTGAATAACTGTCAACAGTGCTTCTAACCATTGTACGACATAGGTTGTTCATATTTGGCACATGAAAAATGATGTATTTATGTTATACTAAAAAGCAGGTAATAGAATTTGAAAGGTGTGATCACCAAGGTGCATACAATTGTAGTAGGTGTCAATCATCGAACAGCGCCTGTTGAGTTGCGAGAGAAATTGTCTTTTGTTGAAACAGAACTGGCGGAAGCGATGCAAACTTTACAACAACAAAAAAGTATTTTAGAAAATATAATTATATCTACATGTAATCGGACCGAAGTGTATGCTGTCGTCGATCAACTTCATACAGGTCGATACTACGTTAAACGATTTTTAGCAAATTGGTTCAATGTTCCAATGGAATCATTTGCATCCCATTTAGTCATTAATGAAAACGATAAAGCAATTGAACATTTGTTGAAACTTTCAGCTGGAATGGATTCCATGGTTCTTGGTGAAACGCAAATACTGGGGCAAGTACGTGATAGCTTCCTTGAAGCGCAGTCTATCGGTACAACAGGTACGGTATTTAATGAATTGTTTAAACAAGCCGTGACGTTTTCGAAAAGAGCACATTCAGAAACTGGTATCGGCGCAAATGCTGTGTCCATATCTTATGCTGCAGTCGAGCTTGGAAAACAAATATTTGGTTCATTGAACCATAAACATATTGCGATTCTTGGAGCCGGTGAGATGGGAGAACTAGCCCTTCAAAACTTACAAGGTAGCGGTGTGGAAAAAGTAACGGTACTGAATCGAACATTTTCGACAGCGAAAGAAATGGCGGATAGGTTTGGCGGAATAGCGAAGCCGATTAACGAGTTGCAATGCTCACTTATTGATGTAGATATTTTAATAAGTTCAACAGCTGCAACAGATTATGTGATCGATTATGAGCTTATGAAAAACCTAGAGCGTGTACGTAGAGGTAACCCGATTTTCTTAATAGATATCGCGGTACCTAGAGACTTAGATCCTCGAATAGCTGAAATTCCGAACGTGTTCCTCTATGATATTGATGATTTACAAGGAATAGTTGACGCGAACCTTGCAGAACGTGAAGAAGCTGCAAAAGAAATCGGGTTAATGATTGATGGGCAAATCACTGAATTTAACGAATGGCTTGTAACACTTGGCGTTGTTCCGGTAATAACGGCACTTCGTGAAAAAGCGCTACGAATTCAGGGAACAACGATGGAAAGTATATTAAATAAAATGCCGGACTTAACAGAACGTGAGAAAAAAGTGTTAAGCAAACATACAAAATCGATTATTAATCAACTGCTTAAAGATCCGATTCTACAAGTAAAAGAACTTGCTATGGACCCAAAATCGTCTGAGAAGATTGAGTTGTTCCAACAAATATTTGGCATTGATGAAGAAGTTGAAAAAGAAAAAGTAGCATTGGCAAAGTCAGCGCAAGAACGATTGAGGAAACGGGCAGATGGCGAAACTCCAGCATATCCCAACCTAATTGTGTAAAAGGTCGTTAAATAGATGTTGAATCCGAGAAACCTTCTTCTTTTAGGAAAGGCTGGGTCGTTATGGCTGATATAATGATGACAAGGCTGCACGAGTGGATGGTCGTCTTATACGCAGTCAGCCTTGTGTTTTATTTTATTGATTATTTGAATAAAGATAGGATGGCACATCGAAGTGCTTTTTGGATATTGTTAGTTGTTTACGTCATGCAAACAGTATTTCTAGTTATGTATATCGTTGAAACGAAGCGTTTTCCTATATTATCTCTATTTGAGGGAATTTATTTTTATGCGTGGCTGTTAATTTCAGTATCAATTTTGTTGCATTTGTTTTCTAAAGTAGGGCATGCGGTTTTTATTTTAAATGTTATTGGCTTTATTTTTATGACGATTCATACATTTGCACCAAACCAGATTAGCAATTCAGCCGTAGGCGAAGCGCTCATATCAGAACTTCTATTCATTCATATATCATTTGCAATCTTGTCTTATGTTGCATTTTCGATGTCGTTTGTTTTTGCAATACTATATCTTATTTTATATAAACTTTTGAAAAAGAGAAAATGGTCAAAACAATTTGGTCGTTTACCCTCGCTTCAGCAGGCAGCATCAGGTATAAAAATTGGGATTATTACAGGCATCCCTTTTCTTCTAATTAGTCTAATTCTCGGCGTGCAGTGGGCTTATATTGCGTTGGATGAATGGTCGCTTCTCGATATGAAGATTATAGGTTCCTTTTTTATACTTATTGTGTATGCAGTTGTTTTGCTTTTCATGCAGATGGGCAGGTTAAGAGGAAATAATGCCGCATGGGCGAACATTTTCGCATTTTTATTTGTTATTATCAATTTTTTCCTGGGCAGTACGCTTTCAGGATTCCACTTTTGGATATAAACGTAGCTCATTATGAAAGGTTGGGTCAGATTGAGAAAAATTATCGTAGGTTCAAGAAGAAGTAATCTTGCAATGACACAAACGAAATGGTTTATTGAACAAATGAAGGAAGCCGGTGCACCGTTTGAATTTGAAATTAAAGAGATTGTAACAAAAGGCGACCAGATTCTAGATGTAATGCTGTCCAAAATAGGCGGAAAAGGATTGTTCGTTAAAGAAATTCAGGACGCTTTATTTAATAAAGAAATTGATTTTGCGGTACATAGTATGAAAGATATGCCTTCTCAAATCCCTGAAGGTCTAATGATTGGCTGTATTCCAGCACGAGTAGATGCACGTGATGCATTTATATCAAATGGCCATGTGAAGTTTTTAGATTTACCAATTGGCGCGGTTGTGGGAACTTCAAGTTTACGTCGTAGTTCACAGCTACTTCTGTTACGTCCAGATCTTGAAATTAAATGGATTCGTGGAAATATCGAAACACGATTGAGAAAGTTGCACGACGGCGAATACGACGCAATTTTACTTGCAGCGGCGGGAATGAAGCGTGTTGGATGGGGCGATGAAGTCGTCACAGAATTTATGTCAGTTGAAGATTGTCTTCCAGCTGTCGGTCAAGGTGCGCTCGCAATCGAATGTCGTTCAGATGATCAGGAACTACTACATGAGCTGAACAAAGTTTCCGATGATAAGACGTGGAAAGAAGTCGAAGCGGAAAGAACATTTTTAGTAGAGATGAATGGCTCTTGCCAGGTGCCAATCGCTGGATTTGCAGAATATGACGGGACGAATGTTAAGTTCACTGGTTATATAGCTTCTCCAGATGCAGTGCAAGTTTTCAAGGAGACGGCTATTAACACAGATCCGGTTGAGGCAGGAAAAATTGTCGCGGAAAAATTGCGTGAACAGGGTGCTTCCAAAGTAATCGAGAAAGTGCTGGCGGACATGGAAAATGAAGAGCAGTAAACCGTTACATCATCAAACTGTCGTTTTCACAGGGACGCCTAAATCACAAGACGTCTTTGAAATGGTGAAAGAATACGGTGGAGTACCAGTATCCCTTCCATTGATCCAAGTAGCAGAATTAGTCCAATCTACGGACCAATTACGCTTGGATGCTTGTGCTACCTATGACTGGCTAATATTTACGAGTCAAAGTGCAGTCGCGGCGTTTGGCGAAAAGTTGAAACGTCATGATTTTTCTGTAGATTTAATTACGGCAAATATAGCGGCTATCGGAACACGAACAGCTGCAGCGCTTGAAGAAATCGGGTTTTCGGTTCAATTTATACCGACAGTTTTCAGTGCAGATGTATTTGTAAAAGAATTTGATCCAGTCGAAAATGATTTGCGACGTCTTCTATTTTTAAGGGGGACAATTGCAGGACCTACAATAAGTGAAGAACTGCCATTTGAAGTTGATGAGTGGACAGTATATGAAACTAAAAAAGTAGTAGAAAATGCGGGGAAATTAACGGGTTTATTACAAACTGAAAAAGACGTATCCGTATTATTTGCAAGTCCTTCAGCTGTCCAAATATTTGCGGAAGAAGTAGCGCCGCATACAGGTTGGGAAGGGTATACGATTGGTGCAATCGGTCACGTGACAGAACGAGCGCTTATTAAAGAAGGCGCATCTGTTGATGTTCGTCCGGATATCTATACATTAAAGGATCTTGTTGATAAATTGGCAAACCGAAAGGATGTTACGATTGACTAACTTGAATTTCCGCCGAAATAGGCGCTTACGCAATACAGGTACATTACGCTCAATGGTAAGAGAAACCATTTTACAAAAAGAAGATTTTATCTATCCGATATTTGTCGTCGAAGGCGATAACATTAAAAACCCAGTAGACTCGATGCCGGGTGTATATCAATTATCACTTGACCATCTAGCAGCTGAAATTGATGAAGTTGCTTCTCTTGGAATACCATCCGTTTTATTATTCGGTATTCCGAAAGCTAAAGACGAGATGGGATCCGGAGCTTATTCGGATGAAGGAATTGTTCAAGAAGCGACTCGTTTTATCAAAGCGCGTCATCCGGAACTTGTTGTAATTGCGGACACTTGTCTTTGCCATTACACTAGTCACGGTCATTGCGGAGTTCTTGAGAACGATGTTATCCTAAACGATCCGTCACTCGAGCTCTTAACAAAAACAGCAATTAGCCAAGCGAAAGCAGGGGCTGATATTATTGCACCTTCTAACATGATGGACGGCTTTGTTGCGGCGATTCGTCAGGGACTTGATGAGGCAGGCTTTGCGCATATTCCAATTATGTCGTATGCAGTTAAATATGCTTCGGCTTATTACGGACCATTCCGAGATGCAGCAGATTCTGCACCGCAATCGGGTGACCGTAAAACGTATCAAATGGACCCGGCAAATCGACTCGAAGCAATTCGTGAAGCTGAATCAGATGTTGCTGAAGGTGCTGACTTCTTAATCGTTAAACCAGGTCTTTCTTATTTAGATATTATGCGCGATGTGAAAAATAACTTCACGTTACCTGTTGTTGCGTATAATGTGAGCGGCGAATATTCAATGGTAAAAGCTGCTGCTGGTAATGGTTGGATAAATGAAAGAGAAATCGTTCTTGAATCACTTACAAGTATGAAGCGTGCTGGGGCAGACTTAATCATGACATATCATGCAAAAGATGCCGCGCGCTGGTTGGGGGAGAAATAATTGGGTAAAGATTATCAGAACTCTAAACAAGCGTTTAAAGAAGCAGTTGAATTAATGCCAGGTGGGGTAAACTCACCAGTTCGTGCATTTGGATCTGTAAGTATGGATCCGATTTTTATGGCGAGCGGAAAAGGTGCAATGATTACGGATATTGATGGCAATGAGTACATCGATTATGTATTGTCGTGGGGGCCACTTATTCATGGTCATGCGGATGCAAACGTTGTAGAAGGTATTAAGCGTGTTGCTGAAACAGGTACAAGCTTTGGTACACCTACTCTAGCGGAAAATGAACTCGCAAAACTCGTCATTAAACGTGTGCCATCGATTGAAATGGTTCGTATGGTTTCGTCTGGGACTGAGGCTACAATGAGTGCTTTGCGTCTTGCACGTGCTTATACAGGCCGTAATATTATCCTGAAATTTGAAGGATGCTACCACGGTCACGCGGACTCACTTCTTATTAAAGCAGGTTCGGGAGTCGCAACTTTAGGATTGCCAGATAGCCCAGGCGTTCCAGAATCAATTGCACGTAATACGGTGACTGTCGCTTATAACGACCTTGAAAGTATTAAAGTGATGATTGAGGAATTTGGCGATGATTTGGCTGGTATTATTGTTGAACCAGTTGCTGGTAACATGGGTGTTGTTCCACCGGAGCCAGGATTTTTAGAAGGACTTCGTGAACTAACGACAGCTAACGGATCACTTCTGATTTTCGATGAAGTTATGACTGGTTTCCGCGTCGGTTACAACTGTGCGCAAGGACATTTTGGTGTACAACCAGATATTACGTGTCTTGGTAAGGTTATTGGCGGGGGACTGCCTGTTGGAGCTTACGGAGCGTCACGTGAGATTATGGGTAACGTCGCGCCGTCGGGTACTGTTTATCAAGCGGGTACGTTGTCGGGTAATCCTTTGGCAATGACTGCTGGTATAGAAACGCTGAAAAAATTAACGCCTGAATCATATGATTACTTTATGAAACTTGGTGATCAACTTGAGGCTGGTTTCTGTGCGGCTGCTGAGAAATATAATATTCCTCACACTGTTAACCGTGCGGGTTCAATGATTGGCTTCTTCTTTACGAATGAAAAGGTTATTAATTATGATAAAGCGAAGACGTCTGACTTAGCATTTTTCGCTGAGTACTATCGTTTGATGGCTGAAGAAGGTATTTTCCTTCCGCCTTCACAGTTTGAAGGGATGTTCTTGTCAACTGCGCATACTGAGGAACATATTGCGAAAACAGTGGCAGCATTCAATACTGTATTTGAAAAGCTTTCTAAAAAGTAATGTAAAATAGACACTTGAGTCGATTTCATAATAAGTATTTAGCGTTAAAACCCAAATAATATAGATTTGCGTTCCAGGCGGACGCTGTCCGTGGGGCGGGCGTTGAGTCTCCTCGTCGCAAAAACGCTCCTGCGGGGTCTCATCTGTCCCGCTAATCCCACAGGAGACGCCGCCTTCCACTTCAATCAACTGATGATAGACCATTTCATTGTAGTAGCAAAGGGCTTTAATCGATTAAATTTAAAAAAGAGGACAATTCGTTTGAGTTTGAACGAATTGACCCCTTTTTTAGTTACTATCATCTTCTAACTAGTAACCCTAATGCATACAATTGTTTGTGAAGGAATAGGAGGAGATACTAAATGAAAACAGTCCAATGGCAGATGCAAGAAAACTTTAAATTCCCGGCCTCTACTGGCGTGCCAACAGGTGTAGAAACAGTTAAAGTGACTCCGAGATTTACAATAGACAGAACAGAAGCCTCTGTGAGGTTAACTGGTATTTATCATCTTGCTGTAAATGTTGAATTTGACGGTGAAGTGAACGAACTGTCTGAACGGATCGAAGATGAAGACGTTATATTTATTGATGATGTTGATACTCAAGGAGAAACTGGATACTTTGAATACGCAATTCCATTTAACATCGATTTACCGCCAGAAGCGGATGATCCTTTGAATATTGTTACGACGAATGCTGTGTGTGAACAGAACGGACAAGGTGCTCTGGGCTTAATTTGGGATGTGGAATGTTCATACAGGCAAGTCATTATCGTGCAAGAAGAAAGTCCAGAGCAAAAATCGGCTCACGCAGAAGCAAAATTAACTGCAAAGGCAGATCTTGAAGCCGAAGAAAAATCAGAACCAGAAAAAGAATCCAAAGTAGTATTGAAGACGGAATCAGCAGCGGAATCAAAAACTGAAAACGAGCCAGTTCTAGAACAAGAAGAAGCCACCGAAATCCTACTAGAGACTGTGAGCTTTACTGAGAAAGATGAAGTGTTAGCGTTTTTAATGGGTCTAGAAGATGCTTATTCGGCAACTTCGTTTCGTTCAAATGATGTCCCTGTGCAAAGCGAAAGCTAATCCGGCAAGAACACAAAGTAATAAAAAGTCTCCCGCTGTGGGGATAATTAATAATCTGATTAACTGAAAAACTGCAATAGGCAACATAATGTTTTTGCAGTAACATCTTGTTCTTCGGAGCCAAGGCGGTAATAAATATGGATTATATCCTTTTCTCATAACACAATCCTTTCGTGATATACTTGACGTCTATAGCACTATTCCGTTATAATTGAATCAACTGCATAATGATGCGATGAACGGGATAGTATGTGAAACTGTTTTCTACAGAGAAGGGACCAATGCTGAAAGGCCCTGTAAATAGGTCATTGAATGTCACCCGTGAGCAGTTTTCGTGAACATGATGAATTCCTAATTGGAAAACCATCACTTAAAGTAGCGAAAACCGGTTTGAAGCCGTTAGATAATTTTTGAGGTGTACATTTATTTGATGTGCACGAATAAAGGTGGTACCGCGAACAGCTCCTTCGTCCTTTTTAAGGCGAATGGAGTTTTTTTATGGAAAAAAATAATTAGTTGGAAATAGGGAGGAACTTATTATGTCAAAAGACGAATTAACGATGCTGACAAAGTACGATCCGCTGTCGATTGAAAAAGGACGTTATGAGTGGTGGCTTAAAGGTAAATACTTTGAAGCACAACCTGAAAGTGATAAAGAACCATATACGATTGTAATTCCACCACCAAACGTAACGGGGAAACTTCATCTTGGACATGCTTGGGATACAACATTACAAGATATTTTAATTCGCATGAAGCGCATGCAAGGATATGATGCACTTTGGCTTCCAGGAATGGACCATGCGGGAATCGCAACACAAGCACGTGTTGAACAACGCCTACGTACTGAAGGGAAATCACGCTATGATTTAGGACGCGAGAAATTCATAGAAGAAACATGGAACTGGAAAGAAGAATACGCATCACATATACGTGATCAGTGGGGGAAACTTGGCCTCGGACTTGATTATACACGTGAGCGTTTTACGCTAGATAAAGGATTATCAAAAGCTGTTCAAGAAGTCTTTATTACAATGTATAATAAAGGTCTCGTTTACCGCGGTGAATACATTATTAACTGGGACCCTAAAACAAAAACTGCCTTATCTGATATTGAAGTAATTCACGAAGATGTGCAAGGTGCATTCTATCATATGCGTTACCCACTTACAGATGGAACTGGCAGCATCGAAATTGCGACAACACGTCCTGAAACAATGCTTGGAGATACTGCAGTTGCGGTACATCCGAAAGATGAACGTTACAAACATCTTGTCGGAAAAATGATTACATTACCGATTATTGGCCGTGAAATTCCAATCATTGCAGATGATTATGTTGATATGGAATTTGGTAGCGGTGCAGTGAAAATTACACCAGCACACGATCCAAATGACTTTGAAATTGGAAATCGTCATAATTTAGCACGTATCCTTGTGATGAACGAAGATGGATCTATGAATAATCTTGCTGGAAAATATGAAGGCATGGATCGTTTTGATTGCCGTAAAGAAATTGTTAAAGACCTACAGGAAAGTGGCGTTCTCTTTGAAATTGAAGAGCATCTACATTCGGTTGGTCATTCAGAACGAAGCGGCGCGGTTGTAGAGCCTTATTTATCAACACAGTGGTTTGTTAAAATGCAACCACTTGCGGATCAGGCAATCGACCTTCAAAAAGGCGAAGACAAAGTTACCTTCGTCCCAAGTCGTTTCGAAAACACTTATTTACGATGGATGGAAAATGTCCATGACTGGTGTATTTCACGACAATTATGGTGGGGTCACCGAATTCCGGCTTGGCATCATAATGAAACAGGCAAAATTCATGTTGGTCATGAAGCGCCTGCAGATATTGAAAACTGGAATCAAGATGAAGACGTATTAGATACTTGGTTCTCATCAGCATTATGGCCGTTTTCTACAATGGGTTGGCCAGATACTGAAAACGAGGAATTCAAACGCTATTACCCAACAGATGCACTCATTACAGGATATGATATTATATTCTTCTGGGTATCACGCATGATATTCCAAGGCATCGAATTCACAGGAGAACGTCCGTTTAAAGATGTATTAATTCACGGGCTCGTTCGAGATGAACAGGGACGCAAAATGTCCAAATCACTCGACAACGGTGTCGACCCAATGGATGTTATCGATAAATATGGGGCGGATGCGTTACGTTATACACTTTCAACAGGAGGAGCACCTGGACAAGATATCCGTTTCTCAATTGAAAGAGTAGAGGCGACGTGGAACTTTGCCAATAAAATCTGGAATGCTTCTCGTTTCGCATTAATGAATATGGACGGCATGACATTCGATGAAATTGATTTGACAGGTAAGAAATCAGTTGCCGATACATGGATTTTAACGCGCTTAAATGAAACGATTGCGCAAGTAACAAATCAAGCCGAGAAATATGAGTTCGGTGAAGTAGGGCGCTCATTGTACTCATTCATCTGGGATGACCTTTGTGACTGGTACATCGAGATGGCCAAACTACCATTGTACGGAGAAGACGAAGATGCGAAGAAGATGACGCGTTCTGTTCTTGCGTATGTTCTTGATAATACGATGCGTCTACTTCACCCGTTCATGCCGTTCATTACGGAAGAGATTTGGCAGAACTTACCGCATGAAGGCGAATCGATTACGATTGCTGCATGGCCGGTTGTAGATGAGTCGCTTTCAGATAAAGAGCGCGCATCTGAAATGAAATTGCTAATGGATATTATTCGTTCAGTTCGAAATATCCGTGCAGAAGTAAATACGCCGATGAGTAAAGAAGTTCCTTTATATATTTCAACAAGGGACGAGGCAACGGCGGGAATCTTAGAAGCAAATCGTATGTACATCAATCGTTTCTGTAATCCAGAAACACTAACAATCGGTAAAGATATTTCAGCACCAGGCAAATCAATGTCCGCAATCATCACAGGCGCAGAATTATTCCTACCGCTTGAAGGATTACTAAACATTGACGAAGAGCTTGCTCGTTTAACGAAAGAGCTTAAGAAATGGCAAAGCGAAGTGAAACTTGTTCAAGGTAAATTAGCGAACGAACGATTCGTATCTAATGCACCTGAAGCAGTAGTAGCTGAAGAGCGTGCGAAAGAACAAGATTATCTAGAGAAATACGCTACGGTTGAGAAGCGTATGAAGGAATTGAAAGAGATTTAATTAAGAAGGTTGACCCCTGTTGCTTAGTGCAATGGGGGATTTTTTTGTTTTGGAAATCTGTTTTAGTGTGAGGTTGTCTGGTCAGGTTAAAATATATAGTAAATTGGTTTTGAGTTTTTAAAAACAATATACATAAAAAGTCGTGTATGATTGAATATTATTAAAATAGTCTTTGCTTAAAATTGTCCGAGTATGGTAATATAGGTTTATATTACTTTGATATTACCTTTAATGTGCTAGGTTAGTAGGTATAATGAATTATTATTAATGGTGTTATTATTTATAGACAGGCCATTGTACGTGAAACTATGTTCAGTAAGGTGGGGTAGGCTGTGAAAAAGTATCTTCAAAATGAAAAAGGGCTGACACTTGTCGAGGTATTAGCAACCCTCGTCATATTAGGCATAGTCTTTGTAGGAATCATGAATATTTTCCCGCAGATGACATTATTTAATGCGAAAACGTATACAAAGCTTGATACAATGAATCTCGCACGGCAGGAAATGGCGGATATTAAATCAAATGAAATGATACTGTCAGAAGAAACGCCTTTAGTTAAGTTTACTGAATCCATTAGTGGAATCGACTATTCAAGTCCCGAAGGTCCAAAAAAGGAAAATGAAGAAGACTATTATGAATTTACTAAAGAAAATGCAGATAACGGATACAAATATGAATTACGTTTCTTTACTAATCCAGACTTCGATGGAGACATCAATACACCTGCACTTCATAAAATTCACTTAATAATAAAAAAGGAACAAAATATTTTAAGCAGCGAAATTTACGGGTATGTGGAAATAAAATAGGTTTTAGTATTGGAGGTGTGGGATATCAATAATAAATATTTGAGGAATCAAAATGGAATAACGCTAGTTGAACTTCTAGCTACACTTCTGATATCTTCTCTGGTTTTTATTATTCTAATGACAACAATATCAATTGGTTTTAAATATAATATTTCCGAATCAAAAAAAGTTCGACTACAGCAGGAAGCGAACCTAGTTATTGCAACGATTACAAATAAGCATCGTCTGGGAGAGTGTTACAACTTAGATGAAAAGGACAAGAAGTTATATTTTTATAAATGCGATTCCGATGAAAATATGATTCTAGAAGGTAGTGTAACAGGAAATAAATTCAATTATGAAGTTGATACAAGTGAGTTTTCAGGGTATCCCAAAAAAGATAATTTGGAACTAAAACTAATCGTTATTGATCCAGATAATAGTAATCTAAAAGTAGAGATTCAATCTACAATATCTAGGATTAAAACAGACAATTAAGGAGGGAATAAAAATGGGTAGGTTGCAAGATGAACGTGGGTACACGCTGGTAATCGTCTTATTAATGATTGTCTTATTTTTAAGCATTTCGACGGTATTTATTAAAACGTCACTAAGTCATGCGCAACAGGAAAAATCTGTAGATAATAATAATCATGCAGTGGTTGCGGCAGAGATGGGAATAGAAAGATATTCAAAAGAGGTTCAATTTGAGCTCAAGAAAGAATTTAGGACTTTACATGCACAAGCAATTAATAAAATGAAGAAAATCGAAGAAGAAGTAAAAAAATATCCTGGAAATAATCATATCTATATTACTTGTGAGAGTAAAGTTGATGTTGAAGCTTGGATAAATTGTAATATTAACGAGCTTGAAAAAGAACTTACTAATGAATTGAATAATTCGATTCAAACCTATTTAACTGAAGTTGAAAATACTAAGAAGGAAATAAAAATTGATAAAGACTTGATTTATTCAGTTGAAAAATTTGGCTTTGACGTTGATGCTAGTAATGATGATGAAATCCACTTAATTCTTCATGTAGTTGGAAAAAAAGGTTCGTCAAATGGAAAATTACTTACAAGTAAGCTTACGCTACCAAATCCAAATTTTTTAGACCCTGAAGAGACAGTGAATGTAGAGACTATTGTAGGTTCAAAAATCGAGAAACTTACTGATTTTTTCCCGCAATTATCGGATAAAGTGCTGAGTAAATGCCCTGTTTTGCCAGTGAAAAATATGCCTCCATGTGAATATACCGGTGAATTAACTACTAGTTACTTAAAAAAAATTAAAGACCAAGGATTCGATAGTTCCTTTTATATTAGGGCATCAAAATATCCAAATCAATTAAACAGTTTCAGTGGATTTGGTATTCCGTTATATGCTTTGGAAGGGGAGATTATTAGCGAACCTAACCTAAATAGTGCAACAAATATTAGTATGTATTATAAAGGTATCTTGGATTTAAAAAACACGAATAATCATTCGAATCATAACTTTTTCATGGCAGAAATAATAACATTGCATAATAATCAAAATGTTATTGATAATACTTTAATTGTAGTTGGGAATGAGAAGAAGAGTGTATTTACAGCACCAAAGATAATGATTGGCAATGGCTCCAAATTATGTGTTAATCTAGATGGTGTTACACCAAACCCTTCTGATTTATTTAAAAAAATTAGTCATAAAGATTACCTTTCAGTGGAGGGAACCGGAAAAATTTATCTTTATTCAAGTAAGCATGTTGAAGAAGATACTAAATACAATACTTCAAATGTAAAATATTATAATGATCCATCCAAATTTTTAAGTGCCTGCGGTGTAGGAGTATCATACTCAACAGGGGGTTCAGAATATATAACGATACCTAGTATAATAGATTCTATTAGTGATGATATGGATATGGAAGTAGAATACAAACCATAAGAATTATCTAGTAATAGTGAATACTCGACGAAGGTAATCTACACGTAATTATCAGACCAACCCACTTAACGATGAAAAATACAACAATCCAACAATTGAAGTGAAATGAAAAAATGAAAGAAGTCATCCTATAGTTTCGGGGTGACTTTTTTATATGAATTTATTATTGTCGAATAAAGCATTTGGATCAGTAACTTGAAAATCGTATCTTAATAAAGTTTACTAATCTCTCCGCAACTGAAACATCATGTGTCGCATACAACGACCTTGCACCCACAGGATCCTCAATTTCATTCAATAGCCATCTCCCATCAGGCAATAGAAGAAAATCAATGCCGATGTAATCACTTTTCAAAGCCCGTGCAATCGTAATTGCTTCTTTTTCTTGCCAACTAGAAAGTGTATACTTTTCGATTGAACCACCTAGTGTATAGTTCGATTTGAACGAACCGTTGCCGGTGCGTTTTACGGCACCGAATACTTCTTCGCCTATGACAAATACCCTTACGTCTTGGGCGCTTGTTTCGATATAAGGCTGTGCAATGATTTTACGTAACTTGTGAGCTGTAATGAATTTAGACGCCTCAAATGAATCCTTGCACAGTTCTACCTCTGTTCCGCCATGTCCGTCTACTGTTTTTAGGACAATTGGATATTGTGAAAGATCTTCAACCATGGTTACTAACTTTGTCGGCACGGTGGGAATGCCGAGAAGTATAGCCAATTCATATGTTAACCACTTGTCATTGGCGATTCTGTTTACTTCTGCCCTGTTAATAACACGGAACCCTTGTTGTTCAAATGATTTTGCCTTTTCTGGATTGCGGTCTCTAAACAAAATGAAGTCAGCGTCCGGGTTTGGCTGTTCTTCATCCACAATTAGCTGTAGTTCAATGTCAATTATCACTGCTTGGCTAATTAAGTCCTCGATAAACTTATAATTCCTAACTGATTCTTCCTTGGAATAATAAATGTAACCCTTCATTCGATTTTCCTCAATATGTAAGCGATCATCGCATCCGCGACGTTAATACCTGTAACATTATAGATGTTCCGTATGTGTGCAGCTGCATTTACTTCGCAGACAAGTGGTTCTTCATCTTCGCCAAACAACAGGTCAACTCCCGCGAATTCCGCGCCTACAGCTTCAGCAGCTCGTATAGCTAGACCTTTCTGCGCTTGTGTTAACTCGATGACTTCCGCTACTCCACCATTGGTAATATTCGCTCTAAAGTCTGTTTCCGAATGACGATACATCGCCGCGACAATTTCACCACCCACTATATTAACACGAATATCGCGGCCTCTACTTGATACGATAAATTGTTGGAACACGTAATCGACACCGCGCAATTCATCAGTCTTCGCATAAAACGCTTCTTTGGTTTCAATTAAATAAACCCTCATGCCAAATGAACCGTGACCTTCTTTAATGATCATTGGCAACCCAAGCTTTTTGAGCACTTTTTCGTAATAGCCCGAATCGGCAATTGTAAATGAAGGATAAACTTTTGGCGCAATGATTGTTTCAGGCATGGCGATACTGTGCTTCGCCAATTCAAGGTATTGATTTGCTTTATTATCACAAGTTTCGATAACGACGGGGTCATTAAATACAGGAATTCCGTGATTTTTCAAGAATTTAGCAAGTAGAATGTCTTTATCAAGAAAAACGACAAAACTAGGTGGCGAATCAAAATTACCCGTGAGATCCATCGTCACTTCATAGTTTCTTTTCAACTCAGCTTGAACACCTGCGCGCTCAGCTGCTTCTTTTATGAGTACGGCCTGATCTTTAAACTTATCGCTTGTTAAACTTCCATTATAAATTACCCAACAACTATACATTGTGATTCCTCCGGTCATGATATACTTTCACTAAAGTAATTTTACCATATGGAGGGGTACCTTTGATTCCAAAACTAAAAGAATATAAAGAACGTTGGGGAATAAGAAGCGACGATACAATTAAACCTGGCCTTGAAGCCATCGAAAAAGCACTTGTGAAACTTGGAAATCCCGAGAAAGAGCTAAAAGTAATCCATGTTACGGGAACAAATGGGAAAGGCTCTACAATCGCTTTCATGGAATCTATTTTAAAAGAACACGGATATACTACAGGTGTCTTTTCGTCACCAGCTATCATCGACATCCACGATCAAATCCGAATCGACGGAGAACCGATTACTGTAGAGGAATTAAATGTGTCATTTGAAATGATGAAAGAAGCAGGGCTAAGCGATATGCTGACTGACTTTGAACTATTGACAGTCGCAGCCTTTGTGACGTTTGAAAGAATTGGTCCAGACTATGTTTTGTTGGAAACGGGAATGGGGGGACTTTTGGATAGTACGAATGTCGTGATTCCTTTGGTTTCAGTCATTACATCGATTGCACTTGATCATTCATCATTTCTTGGCTCGACTGTGGAAAAAGTAACGGAGCATAAAGCAGGAATAATAAAAGAGGGCACGCCGATAGTTACGGGTCCTTTATCGGAAGAGGCACTCCAAATTGTCCGTCGCATCGCTGTAGAGAAGGGGAGTCTTCTGCTGAGTTACGGAGACCAGTTTGTTATGGAGATAGGAGAAAGGGAATTATTTAAAGGTCAGCAAGACTTTATCTTGGATGTACGGAAAATGAAGGGGCCGCATCAAGGTGTGAATGCTGCGTTAGCAATTGAAGCGCTCTTGTTTGCGGGTGTTGCTCTTTCGGAGAAGTCAGTTGCCAAGGGAGTTGCCAATACACAACTTGCACATCGGTTCCAGGAAATCTCACCTGGTGTCTTTATAGATGGTGCTCATAATCCAGCTGCCGCAAAAGCGTTGACCGAAACAATCATGATAGAGTTTCCTGGTGAGAAGGTGGATTTTATTATCGGCATGTTAAAAGGAAAAGAAATTAAGAAAACATTGGATGAGCTAATTCCTGTTGCGGCATCCTTTACATTCCTGTCATTTGACCATCCAAATGCGGCAACTGGAGAATCATTGATGAAAAATTGTGACCATAAAAATAAAAGCGTGACAAAATTGGTAGATAATACTATAATACTATCTAAGGAACACGAAAGAAGGATAATAGTCACGGGGTCATTGTATCTCCTCGCGAGCCTTAAGTATCTACCTATAGATGGATAAGATTAAATAAAAGTAAATAACTTTCAGAGTAGTGACAATTTTGTTTGAATCTGATAAAGTTTCAGTGTCTTCGGTTATCCCTAGACTTATTAAATTGGGGGTGGATTTAATATTGAAGTTAATAAATAGGTCCACTGTCCAATTGCTTTTAATATGGCTACTAATCGTTCCGCCCGGCTTTATTTATATATTTTTTACTTATTATCCGGAAGAGATTAACTGGTTAAACGTATTCCTGTTCGCTGGTTTTGGATTCTTAACGGTTTATTTACCTATTATGAGATTCGGCAGGCCGATTTTATTAGTGATGTGCGTTACAGTACCTGCTTTTTTAATGTACGGGCTAATGGTTGAAATAATTGTTATGCAACTGGCAATCTTAGCTAGGTTTTTCATAACTAGTAAAATACCGACATTAAATCGTTTGTTATTAAACTCTACACTTTTTTTTCTATTATCCATAGGTAGTGCATTCGTATTCAATCTTATTGGTGGGAAAATAGGGTCATTCGAATTTTGGCCTCTTATACTAGCAGTGTTTTGCTATCAGTTATTCCATACAATCGCTAAGGATTTATTGTTTAAATTGTATTGGGGCTCACAAAAACGAGAATTACTCGATTATACGAAAGGTTACCTCTTGAATTATGCGGTGGTACTGGTTATTCTCCCACTCTCTCTGACATTATATTTTCTCATTAACTATATTGGCGTAGGCGCATTTTTTTTAGTAGGCGCACCATTCCTTTTTATCGCCTATATTTTAGGGCTATATAATGATTCAGAAAAAATTAATGATAATTTAAAGCAAGCAGGCAAGATCGGGCACGGACTTTCGAATAATTTAACTGAAGAAAAAGTTATCGACCAGTTTGTTCAGAAAGTTTCTGAAATGTTTAATGCGGAATATGTCTATCTATTCGATCATAAGGATGGATGGCTTGAATCAGTCCGCTCATATGAAGCAGGTGAATTCGTAAATGTAGATTTCGATCGTATTCCATCGGGAGACGGTATTATTGGATCGGTCCTTATGGAAAACAAACCTGTCATCTACTCCAATAGAGAAGAATGGGAAAGTGAATCCAAAGATTATACACCGGAAGGTATACAAAGTGTTCTTAGTGTACCAATTACACGGAATCAGAAGGTTGAGGCGGTCCTCTTTCTATCAACTGCGAATAGGGATGCATTTGAAGAATATCAACTTAAAATATTGGATATTCTTTGTTCTTATTTCACAGTATCTATTGAAAAAGCGCGTAATGTTGAAGCGTCAGTGATGAAGAGTGAGAGATGTGCGTTAACGAAACTTTATAATTATACATATATCGAGGAACGGCTAGAGTTAGAAATGATGAAAGTAAACAATGGTACATTAGATGAACTATCGGTATTAATGCTGGATATTGATCATTTTAAAAGTATTAATGATACATATGGTCATCAGAGCGGAAACGAAATCTTGTATAGCATTGCTAGAATACTCGAAAGTTTAGCTCCTAAAGATGGTGTTGTTGCTAGGTATGGCGGCGAGGAATTTGTTTATTTACTTCCGGGCCTATCAAAAATGGAAGCAAAACGTTTTGCTGAGAAGATCCGTCAAAACGTTCAGCACCATTTATTTCAGGTCAATTCGGACCTTGGAGAAGACATACCATACTTAGAGGTTACGATTACGGTTAGTATTGGCGTTTCCGGGGCTCCGGAGGATACTGATGAAGCAAAAACGCTTCTTCGCAATGCCGATCGATCACTTTTCCTAGGTGCAAAACAAGCGGGGCGTAATCGCGTAGCCGGCTATGTGAGATAATGAGTAGGTGGGAGGCGGGGGAGAATGCCAGTTTCGAAAAAGCAACAACTCATAATGTTTTTCGTTTGGATCCTTATCTTTTTCCCCTCTATCTATGTAGCCTATACTTATTTCCCATCCAGGGAATTGGATTGGACGAATGTATTAATTCTGTTTTCTATTATGCTTGTGACGATGTTACTGCCGCTACAATTTCAAGACGTTACAATTTCACTTGAGCGATGGTTAACGTTAACTATATTCTTTCAGTACGGTGTATTTGCAGAGTTTCTCTTTATTCAATTGGCTGTATTCAGTATCCTTTTTATTGAAAAAACGGCTTTGCCGTTAACCCATAAATTTTTTGTGAACTCTACAATATTTAGTATTATTTCAGTTGGAAGTGGATTTGTATTTCACTATGCAGGAGGTGTTATCGGAACGTTAGACTTTTCGGACATCTTCTTTTTTGGGTTGCTTTATGCCCTTACGTACACAGTATTAAATAATCTGTTGTTAAAAATATATTTTCATTTCAATTGGCGCGTTTACTCACTTCGTTCCAATGGTGCAATATGGGATTATATATCCACAATAATTTTATTGCCCTTCAGTATATCTCTTTATTTTTTGCACGCGAACCTAAACAATAAATCGATAATACTTGTAGGGATACCTTTCCTCGTTGTTTTACTAATACTAAGAATGTATAACAACTCTAATAACTTGAACGAGCAATTATCGCATGCGGGAAAAATTGGCCATGAACTTGCGGATCGACTTATGTTCGGTGAGGTCATTCAAACTTTTCTTGAAATGCTGCGGGGTGTTGTCCCTTACGATTATGCATATGTAGTTGATCTAAGGGGGGGCCGGAAGTTAATCCCACTTATGGCATCTGAATCTGGAATCATAATGAGTGATGTAGACAGTATTATTTTCTGGGCAGATAAACAACCGGATGATGGTCTGGATTCTTATTTTTCTAGAATTTACTTTAATGAAAAAGAAGTCAGCTCATTGAAAAACATTCAGTTTACACACGGGCTTGAAAGTGCAATCACAGTGCCCATTATTCGTAATGGCCAAACAGAAGGGTTTTTAATTATGACCTCGGGTTGTAAGAATGTATTTCAAACGGTCGACATGAACATCCTTGAAATATTAACAGGCTATTTTTCAATATCCTTGGAAAAAGCAAGGTTTTACGAAAATACGATTGAAAAAAGTGAACGATGTGGATTAACGAAGTTGCATAATTATCGTTATCTTGAAAAGAAATTAAATAATGACATGTTTGAATTTCATACAGGGAAGATTGACGAACTATCTGTAATTATGTTGGACATAGATCATTTTAAATTGATTAACGATACATACGGACATGAAAGTGGAAACGATATACTAATTAAGCTCGCCGCCTTACTTAGGTTGTTCGCTTCTCCTGAGGACACAATTGCTAGGTACGGTGGGGAGGAGTTTGTAATCGTATTACCAGAATGCTCGAAAGAAATGGCTGGGAATCTAGCAGAAAAAATACGTTTGGAAATTGAGAAAACGATTTTTGAAATCATACCAGACTTATCGGAGGACCGAACCCCGGTCGACGTTTCTATTACAATTAGTCTTGGTGTTGCGACAGTTCCTGGAGATGCAAAAGATGCGAAAGGTTTACTGAGAAATGCTGACCGTGCACTTTATATTGGCGGGAAACAGGCAGGAAGAAATCGGGTTGGGATCTATCAAGGTGATAAAGTATTGGTGCATTGAGAAGTGGTGCTGGAAAAAGAGTATTCAGCATACACAGTATTCTTTCTGCGCCTTTTTTGGGTAGAAAGATAGGGATAATGACCTGTTCTTGGCGAAAGTTCTTTGAAGTGGAAATAAATTGTCGGAAAAATGGTTGCTTATTCCTACTACATTGTATAAACTAAGGTCTATGGAAATGCAACCTAATTCTAGAATTAGCTATATTTGATAAATCTGAACTACTAAAGTAAGTTTATAGTTTGCAATATTCGCATTAATAAAGGTGGAGGGACTTTCAATTGAGATTAAAATACTTTTTTCCTATATTCACGTGGACTGCATTGATCGTTTTCGTTTTATATCAAGCAATACTTCCTTCATCTACTGCGTTAGCTAATAGTGATGCTGAAGTTAGCAGGATTGGCAGTATGGAAATTATCTCTACAAAGAAAACGGATCTTAAATCACAACTATCTACTGAGGTTACGAAATGGAAGCAAAATGACATTATTGTACAGGGAACAACTGCGAAAGTTGTCATCCCAAGCGATTACATTAGTTTCGATATAAACAAAACAGTGGATTTTTATATTGCCGCTACTTCATCTCCGTGGTACAACTTTTGGGAAGGCAATAAAAATATTGAAATTCCAATTGAAGTCATGGTAGATGCTAGTGTGTATGATTTGTTCGCCGATGCGCCTTTGTTTAACGCTGAAGAAACTGTTGCAGCAATAAAGAATCATGCGGGATATCTAAAAGAGGGAGTAATCCTTGCGGAAGAAGTTCCACTCACGAAAGATTTACTAGAAAGAATTTCATTTGAAATACAGGACGTTGTTGTTGATGGGACAGGCATCTCACAAATCGTTGAAGAGCTAGATGGCGTTATCATACTGAATAAGGAGCAGTTTTCTTTCTTGGAAGTTTTAGAAAGAGTAGCCGGTTATTACACAGATGAAACTGCCAATTTCACCGCTTCAACATTGTATAGTGTCGTATTACAAACAGAACTAGATATTCAAGAGCGGCACTCGCAAAATGTGAAGCCTAAGTATTTGGAACCGGGAATTGAAGTGAAAGTTGATCCGAACAGAAGCCAAGATTTCTCGTTTAGTAACCAAACAAATCGACCAGTAATCTTGGGAGCATCCATTAAAAATAGCAGATTATTAATTGAACTCTACTCATTAAAATCAGATTACGAGGTTACTTACGAAATAAGGAACGAGGAAATCGTCGAGCCGCGAACAATTAATCGACTAACTTATGATTTACCGATAGGTGCAGTGAAAGTTGAAGAGGCTGGTAATAACGGTTTACGTGTTCAGGTTTACAAAATGATTAATGAGAAAAATGGTTCGTTTTCTGATGAAGAACTCGTTAGTCGCGACTTTTATCCACCTAAGAATAAAGTTGTTTTAGTTTCTTCAAGAGAACCTGCTGAAGTGATACCTCCTAAAGTAGATGACTCTGGAGAAGTAGCTGTTGATGGTGAAACAACGACTGATACTGGTGGCTCAACTAACACGAGTAACTCTGACGACACAGGAAGTGTTACTGGCCCTAGTGGTTCGCAGACGACTGATTCAATAGTCGAAGGCAGTGATATTAAAAAGAGCAATACAGAACAAAGTAACCAAAATAATGAAGACCAAGACAATAACAATCCTAATTCTGATGGAAGTTATTATGATAAAGGCGGCAACCTAATAACGCCCGATTCAAAGTAAAAGGAGTGGGATGCCGACGTGAAACCAAATGCCCGTAAACGAATTGGTGACTTATTAATAGAAGCAAATTATATTAATAATGACCAACTTCTAGATGCGCTAAAAAATAAAAGTCGCGATGAAAAAATCGGTGATTATTTAATCAATCAGCAACTTATTACAGAGCAACAACTCATACAAGTTCTTGAATTACAGCTAGGAATTCCACTTATCCATTTGGGACAAAATTCAATTGAGCCTGAACTCATTCAACTAGTTCCAAAAGAACTAGCAAAACGGGCAAATATTATGCCTGTAAAAATCGAAGGCAACAAGCTCTTAGTAGCTATGGCAGATCCCATGGACTACTTTACAATTGAAGAGTTACGGATGGCGACAGGTTATCAAATCGAAGTAGGAATTGCTGCAAAAGATGATGTTTTTCGAGCAATCACTAGGTATTATGATTTACAAGAATCTATGGATGATGCACTAGATGATATTATTCCAGCGGATTATGAAGATGAAAATCAAATAACTGATGAAGATTCACCGATCGTAAGGCTCGTCAACCAAATTATTGCAAATGGTGTCGCACAACGTGCAAGTGATATTCACTTTGACCCCCAGGATAAGGCGTTGAAAATTCGATACAGGGTCGATGGCGTATTACGGCATGAGCGTTCACTACCGAAAAACATGCAAAACATCATTATTGCACGTGTGAAAATAATGGGTAATTTAAACATTACAGAACATCGAATACCCCAAGATGGTCGCATAAAATCCACCGTGAACTTACGACCTATTGATATCCGCCTTTCGACTTTACCAACGATTTACGGCGAAAAAATTGTCATGCGTATTTTAGATTTAAGCAGTGCGATAAATGATTTAGACATGCTTGGATTTTCCGGTGATAATTTCCTCAAGTTTAAAAACATGTTAGACAGGCCGAATGGAATTATTTTAATTACCGGTCCAACAGGTTCGGGAAAATCATCTACACTTTACGCTGGATTAAATCATTTGAATAACGAAGAAGTGAACATCATTACGATTGAAGATCCTGTAGAATATCAACTCGAGGGGATCAACCAAATTCAAGTACGCGAGGAAATTGGCTTATCATTTTCATCCGGTTTACGGTCTATTTTGCGACAAGATCCAGATGTCATTATGGTCGGGGAAATTAGGGATATGGAGACAGCGCAAATAGCGATACGTTCTTCACTAACAGGTCACCTCGTATTAAGTACCTTACATACGAATAGTGCCATCGATTCGATCTCTAGGTTAACGGATATGGGCATTGAAACGTTTCTGTTGTCTTCTTCACTCATTGGTATTATGGCCCAACGACTCGTTCGTCGAGTGTGCCGAGATTGTAGTGAAGTTCGTGCGCCAAATGAACACGAAACAAAGTTTTTTGAACAATACGGCGAAGAAGTTACCCAGATTACACAAGGGCTGGGATGTCCGTCGTGTAATGGGACAGGTTACCGAGGTCGATTAGCACTTCATGAAATACTATCAATAGATGATGCCATTAGGTCGCAAATCTTAAATAAAAGTAGTTCCCAGGAAACGCTTAAATATGCCAGAAGCAAGGGGTATAAAACACTTGTGGAAGATGGGTTACAAAAAGTGTCCGCGGGGCAAACGACGATTGAAGAAGTGCTACGTGTCGCAACGTCTGATTAGGATGTGATGGAATGCCGAATATAATTGTACAACTTTTAACGAAAGCTTATGAAGAAGGGGCTTCGGATTTACATCTTTCTTATGGAATACCGGCTGTGTTTCGCATCGATGGGCAATTACGCCAACTCGATGAACAGACATATACTTCTGCAGAATTAGAAAAGATGGTCGCCAATATACTCCCTGAATCTAAAGTAGAAGAATTTGAAACAAAAGGGGAAACGGACTTTAACTATCCGCTTCAAAACCTTTGTCGTTTCCGTGTCAATGCGTTTCATCAGCGCGGAGAAGTTTCGATTGCTGCTCGCCTTATCCCGTCCAAAATTCCGACGGTTGAAGACTTGGGAATGCCGACAATATTATACGACTTGGCCAATAAACACCAAGGACTTATATTAGTTACCGGGCCTACGGGTTCAGGTAAGACAACTACACTAGCGTCGATGATTGACTACATTAATACGAATACAGCCAAACATATTATTACGCTTGAGGATCCAATCGAGTATTTACACGAACATAAGAAATCCATAGTCAATCAACGTGAAGTTGGTACCGATACCCAAACTTTTGCGAATGGATTACGGGCAGCATTACGTCAAGATCCTGAAGTAATATTAGTCGGTGAAATGCGAGACTTAGAAACGATTTCAACAGCGATCACCGCTGCTGAAACAGGTCACTTAGTATTGGCTACGCTACACACAAGTAGTGCTGCGACAACGATTGACCGGATCATAGATGTCTTTCCACCGCATCAACAAAGCCAAGTACGAATTCAACTTGCAAACGTATTGCAGGGGATTGTTGCGCAACGATTATTTGTTAATAAAGATGGTAGTGGACGTGTGGCAGCTACCGAAATATTAGTTCGAACATCTGCGATCGCGAATCTAATAAGGTCAGAAAAAGTACATCAAATCCAAAACGTTATTCAAACAAGTCGTAGTTTAGGGATGCACACACTAGAAGTCTCAATCCAACAACTGATCTCGAATGGAACAATTAACTACAGTGAAGCAAAAGAGTATTTGAGTGAAGGTGATTATGAGTGACCATCTACAAATACATTGGACGAACGGCGGCAGGTGGCTTCAAAAAAGGGATTGTCGATGCTGAAACAGAGAAGGCAGCAATCGCAAAACTACGAAGACAGGGGATAAACCCCCGCGAAATCGAAGAATCAAAAAGTATTCTTCATAAACAAATTTCATTTGGTGCACAAGTTAAAAATGAGGATTTCGTTGTCTATTGTAGACAGTTTGCAACGCTGATTCGAGCAGGGATTTCAATCGTCGAAGCGACACAAATTTTGGCAAATCAAACAACGAGCAAGATGTTAAAACAAGCTTTGTTCTCAGTAGAAGAAGATATCCGGACAGGAATGCCATTTTCGAATGCGGCAAGTAAACATGAAAAAGTGTTTCCGCCGTTATTCATCAATATGATTCAAGCAGGCGAAGCGACAGGTAATTTAGATGAAACCTTGGAACGATTAGCTTTCTTTTACGAGAAGCAACACACCTTAAAAAAGAAAATCCAATCAACACTTATGTATCCTCTAGTTCTTCTAATCATTACAATGATTGTTGTTGTATTTTTAATGCTAACTATTGTTCCAACGTTTACCGAAATGTTTGCAGATTTTGGGGCAGAACTACCGTTTATCACATTATTCGTAATGGCGATAAGTGATTGGATTAGAGGTTTTTGGTGGATTATGGTGATCGCTACACTCGTTACAGTGTTCGGATTTCACTATTTGTTTAAAAATAATAAAGAATTTCATTACCGCACTCATTATTTCTTACTGAAGATGCCGATTTTCGGGAAGTTACTTCAAAAGGCGGCAATTGCACGAATGTCTAGGACATTATCTTCACTCTTTAGTAGTTCCGTCCCTATTCTACAAGCACTTTCAATCGTTGAAAGAGTGGTAGGGAATCCAGTAATGGGACAAGTTATTTTAGAGTCTAGATCCAGTTTGGAAAAAGGCAATACTTTATCAGCACCACTGAAAAAAAGTTGGTTATTTCCACCACTTGTGACACAAATGACCACAATTGGAGAAGAAACAGGATCACTCGACTATATGTTGGAGAAAATCGCCGACTTTTATGAAGCGGACGTCGATAGAACGGTAGATACGCTAAAATCGTTAATAGAGCCCCTGATGATTGTTTTTCTAGCTGTTATCGTCGGTACGATTGTGCTAGCGATAATGGTTCCGATGTTTAGTTTGTATGAACAAATATAGAAAAGTTTAATGGGCAACTATAGAATGCACGTTGTTATCCACACAACACTAAAATTAATCACTTTAAGGAGGTGAGGTTGCGGATTTATACGAACGGCGCAACAACAATAAAACTATTGGGGGAATACACATGTTTAAAAAATTCAAGAAACAAATTAACAACGAAAAAGGATTAACGCTTATTGAACTACTTGCAGTTATAGTTATTTTAGCGATTGTTGCTGCGATTGCAGTGCCTGCGATTGGGAATGTTATTAATAATTCAAGAGATAAGGCCATTCTTGCTGAGGCATCAAATATTTTAGCAGGGGCAAAAATTGCACAAGTTGACAATAAGTGTACTACAATTGCTGATGGATCAGCTACATGTAATAAAGCGGAATTAACAAATTATGTTGAAGGTATTGAACTTGGTGCAGGTGACGGGGCGGAAAAAGCAATTGATGGAGCGTGGACAATTACTTTCGCAAAGTTAGCGGAAATAAAGCAGACTAAGTTTAATTCCACCATTTCTAGTAATGTCGTTACAGAAAATGATTTGAATACATTACTTGGGAATTAACTCTGAATATATTTGATATTACAATGCTACAGCAGCTCTCCGCTGCTGTAGTCTTTCTTTTCATTTATCATCCAAGCAAACGATCCTTCGTTTCCCTGGATGACAAACGAACTACTCGTCTTTTATTAAGGGGGCCAATGGAATGTTTCGCAGAAAGAAAAATCGTGTTGTTTCACTTGAAATGAATGATTATTATATCCGTGGACTTATTTACAGCGAAGATGATCTAGCGACAGGAATTGTTCATGAATATCCGTTAGAACGAGGTATTGTCGTGGATGAGATTGTGGTAGATGAAATAGCTTTTTTTGATGCACTTAAAGTAGTTGCGAAAGAATGGGGTATCTCAAAGCATGATCTCCGCTTTTTTGTTCCAGATTACGGCGCGATGATGCGGGCTTTTGAACATCCGAAGGAACTTAGTTCAGCAGAATTAAAAGGGTATGTTGAAATGGAACTAGGGCGCACAATTCACTTGCCGTTTGAAAATCCATTGCTTGATGTATATGACCATGAAGAGGGAGACGGGGAAGCGGTTATCTATGCTTCATCCTCTGAAGAAGTGACAAAGCTCATCCAACTTTACCAAGATGTGAATTTGCAACCTACAGTGTTGGATGTACGGACATTATCAAATATCCGTTTTCTTAATCGCATTTCTTATTTTTCACCAAATGATACATACCTTATTGCTGACTGGTCTATAAATGCCGTATCCATTAGCATTTACTCGAATGGGAATGTTGACTTTCTCAGGTATCATCCAGCTGAAACACCTTCTCGAAATTGGACATACACGCCTGATTCATTGGCTAATTACAAGTTTACATATGACGGGAATATGGAAGATTATCATTTACCGTTAAGCGAACAGATCTTTGAAATCGATCGCATTTTGAATTTCTACCGATTTTCACTTCACAAAGGTGAAAAATCTGTTGATCAAATCATTATGTTAGGTGATAATCCGGAAATGGATTATATTGCCGACCAAATGCGTTCCTCCATTGACACACCGGTGAAAGTTATTGATGATGCGTTTATGAGGAAGTATTATACGCAGTTTAAAGCGAAGCATTCAGCACTAATTGGTCTGTCACTAAAGGAGGGTTCTAATGTCCCCTGAAATAAATCTACTCCCGCAAATAGATAGAGTATCTACAGGTAAACGGTGGTTATCTATTATTCTAGCGGCTACTTTTGCACTAATACTTATTTATTTAATCTTTCAATACTTTTCACTTTCGAAAAATGTTAATAACTTAATAGCTGAAGAACAATTATTACTTACTGAAAAGGCAGAGTTAGAGGCGTCGCTAATTACGTTAGAAGAACCTCAAGTAGTGGATTTAGGGACTTCTGTTGAATTTGTTGAGAGTGTTTCTTATCCAGTATCGCCGCTATTAATTGAAATTAATAAATACGTGAACGAACATACCTATTTACGAGATTATCTGTTTTCTGAAAACACGATTCAGTTTGAAGTAGATTTTGAGACGATTGGTGAGGTTGTCACGTATGTTGGTGATCTAGCAGGAAGTCCATATCTAGAAGATGTGAAAGTCGAGGAAATTTCGACGTTCAATCCAGCACCTTCAACTTCAGTGGAAGAAGAGGAAAAAAAGACGGATTCATTCGACGAGGTTGAACGTTTCACCAATATATTTACGGTCACGATCGACTCTGATTACTTACGTACGGGTGGTGAAGTGCAATGAAGCAAAATGAAAACAAATCTTTAGTTGCACTCCTAGGAATTATTGCGTTCTTATTACTTGGGGTTGTTTACTACTACGTAATAATGCCAAAGAGCGAGGCGGAAACACAGAAAACTAATTCGATTAACCAGTTAATCGCTCAAAATAGCGCCCTAGAAAATCAAGTTGCTGTTTTAAGCGTCGTTTCCACGGACGATGCAAATGACTTTGGGCTTCGAAAGAAATTGCCGATGAATCGTGATTTAGATAAATTATTGCACTCGATTCATGAAGTCGAATTGATGAGCGAATCTAAAATCATAGAGATAGTATTTAATAACTATGATGAAGAAGTGTCAGGATCGGCTATTGTTTTGCCAACTGAAGAAGAAAAAGAAGCAGCAGAACTAGAAACAGAAACTACTGTATCCGAGGAAACTAATACCGAGAAAGAAGCAGAAAGTGAAGCGGACGCGGAAGAAGACTCTGAAGTTGACGAAGCTAAGCCGGTCACACCTATTAACATTGAATTATTACCAGACGAGCTTAAATTAATTACACTTAGTGTCGAGCTATCTGTCTTGGATTACGATCATTTATTGACGTTTTTGCAAGAGGTAGAAGATCTTGAACGTGTCGTGCGGATAGATGCCGTCGAATTCAAACAACCTGGTGAATTCGAATTGGCACAAGAAAATCCCGATGAGCGTATACCGGTGATTGTTCAATTAACAACATTCTATTCAGAAGAAGCAGGTAGCTAAATGGAATTTATAATTGGTGGATTTTTCTTCGTTTATGGCATTGTCTTCGGTTCGTTTTTTAATGTGGTTGGATTGCGTGTTCCGAAAAAAGAATCAATTGTATCACCGCCATCACATTGCACAACATGCGACCGGAATCTCGGGGTACTTGACCTCGTTCCGGTTTTTTCCTACATCTTTTTGAAGGGGAAGTGTCGGGGGTGCGGGTCTGAAATTAGTCCTATCTATCCGTTTATGGAGTTTGTGACGGGCGGATTGTTTGTCCTATCTTATGTAATGCTGGGTATAGGACCTGAGCTTATTATTGCAATCTTGTTTATGTCACTTCTTGTCATTATAAGTGTGTCAGACATTGCCTATATGCTGATTCCCGACAAGGTGCTTCTGCCGTTCGCTATCGTGTTCTTTGGTCTAAGGATACTAATACCGCTCACCCCTTGGTGGGATAGCCTGCTAGGCGCAGTAATCGGTTTTGGTGTGCTATATCTCATAGCGGTCGTGTCGAAAGGCGGAATGGGCGGTGGAGACATTAAACTGTTCTTCGTCCTCGGGCTCGTGTTAGGGACAGCGAACACATTATTGACACTGTTTCTAGCTTCATTAATTGGGTCGATTGTAGGGGTTATTATTTTAAAGAAAGCTGGGAAAGGTCGAAAGACGCCAATCCCATTTGGCCCGTCAATATCACTAGCTGCGGTCATCAGTTATTTTTGGGGCGCTGACCTTGTCGAGTGGTATCTGACTATGTTTTAATAAGTCGATAAATTTTCAAGGGGCTGGTGACAAGCCTCTTGTTTTTTTTTGCCTCTGTTCTGCTACGGTTAATACAGTGAAACTTCATTCAGAAAATAGTTACTGAGTGATAGTTGAACCAATCGGGCTTTTACGGGAAAAAGAGACCAACAGACTATTCTTCTGGTGGACCTATAAACTGTAAAGGCGGGATAAACGGGGTGGACAGAGATGAAATTTGGCAAACGATATACTAAAAAAACGGTATTTATGGCGATGGTACAAGGAGTTATTATTGGGGTAGCGGCAATTGCAATCATCGGCTTTATAATTCTTAGTTCGAACGGAATGAAAGTTGGGGAGACGAAGCCACCAGAAGTTCCGACTGCAGGACCGTCAGCGAATGATGCGGAAGCAACTGAGCAACAAGAAATTGGTGACGGGCTTAAGCTTTACGCAAGACAACACGGAGCCTTTTCAAGTTCTGCTTCCGCTGCAACTTTTATGGGGGAGGATCCGTCCCTTACAACAGCTGCTATTATTCAAGTGGCGGAGCAATACTATATTTGGTCAGCGGTTGGCTTGACGGAAGCGGAGATTACGGATAGTGATAGCGAGGACACGTTTCGAAAAGAATTTAACGTAACACCGGTCGCTTGTGATGTAGTTGGTGCTGATAAGTTGAATACGGTGCTGTCAATCGATGATATAGCCAAAATAAAATCTTTGGAAAGCGAAAAAGGTGATAAAAAAGCTGAAGGATTGAGTAAAGACCTTGCAGCAATCACGTCGTTTACGAATGATTTACGCGTCATTCGATTGCACCTTTTATCTCATTATTCAACGAAGCAGGTATGCGTAAAAATTTCAATTTGAAACGGATTTATTAGCCAAAAGGTCGTTATCCTCTTTTATGTACAATTTTCACATTCCCCCTGTTCCCTTACACTGTAGAAAAGGGGGAGTTAAAGTGAAAAGTAAGGTTATAAGACTGGATAAAATGGGTACGGAAATTCGATGGGGCAGCAATCAAAAAGAACCAATGGGTAGCCAACAGTTGAAGGGGGTGCTGTGAAGCATGCCACTTGACCTTCAACCTAAGATGATGATTCGGGATGTCCATTTAGCGGACAGACCGCGTGAACGGCTTGTT
Organism: Sporosarcina sp. G11-34; assembly: GCF_026931025.1. Classification (NCBI taxonomy): domain Bacteria; kingdom Bacillati; phylum Bacillota; class Bacilli; order Caryophanales; family Caryophanaceae; genus Sporosarcina; species Sporosarcina sp. G11-34. Next base: position 103,519 of record NZ_JAHNZW010000010.1, read on the forward strand.
AGACAAGGCGCAGCGAGTTTGTCGAACCAGGAACTGATTGCCATCTTGCTTGGTACGGGCACTAGAAACGAATCTGTGCTCGTGCTGGCCAACCGGGTTCTCTCTTCATTTGATAAAATACAGGACCTTAAAGATGCGACAATCGAAGAATATATGTCAGTTAAAGGCGTTGGACAAGCAAAAGCAGCTTTGCTTCTTGCGGCTGTGGAACTTGGCAAGCGTCTTTACAGGAAGCATACGGAAGAACGTTTTACGATCCGCTCGCCTGAAGATGCTGCGTCTTATTTAATGACGGATATGACTTCGCTTAATCAAGAACACTTTGTTGTCTTATTTATGAATGTTAAAAATGAGGTCCTTCATAAGCAAACGATTTTTATAGGTTCCTTAAATTCTGCGATCGTACATCCACGTGAAATATTTAGGGAAGCTGTGAAACGGTCGGCAGCCTCCATTATTTGTGCGCATAATCATCCGTCGGGTAGCCCGTCACCATCGCCTGAAGACATCGAAGTAACCAAGCGATTAGTTGATGCAGGGGCGTTAATGGGCATTGAAGTGCTTGATCATGTCATCATCGGAGACCATCAGTTTATAAGCTTAAAAGAAAAAGGGTACATGTGAGACTACCACTTTCTTCGCCAATCCGTTATAATATGGTGTATGGTACGATGAATGCCGTAATTAAACGGTTCAGAAGAAAGGAAGAACACATTTGTTTGGATTTGGTTCAAGAGACGTAGGAATAGATTTGGGTACAGCAAATACATTAGTTTTTATTAAAGGAAAAGGTATCGTTTTACGCGAGCCTTCTGTTGTCGCTAAAAACACACATACAGGTGAAATCGTTGCAGTTGGTAGTACAGCTAGAAACATGATAGGCCGTACACCGGGTTCAATTATTGCAACTCGCCCTATGAAAGATGGCGTTATAGCCGATTATGAAATTACTACTGCAATGATTGAACATTACTTAAGGGAAGCAATGAAAGCATCAGGCGTTTCTTGGAAAAAGCCTAATGTAATGGTTTGTGTACCTTATGGCATCACGTCTGTTGAAGAACGTGCTGTAATTGATGCTTCACGTCAAGCAGGTGCTAAAGATGCCTTCACGATTGAAGAGCCATTTGCAGCAGCGATTGGTGCAGGTCTTCCAGTTTGGGAACCTACAGGTAGCATGGTTGTTGACATCGGTGGGGGAACAACTGAAGTAGCGGTTATTTCACTAGGCGGAATTGTAACAAGCGAGTCGATTCGTGTCGGAGGAGATACAATGGACATCGCAATTACGGGTTATATTAGAAAAACTTATAACTTAACAATTGGTGAGCGTACAGCCGAAGCTATTAAAATGGAAATTGGTTCTGCTAGCATGCTAGGCGAAGAAACAGAGAAAATGGAAATTCGTGGGCGCGACTTGCTTACAGGATTACCAAAAACACTTGAAATTACTTCAAATGAAGTAGCGGAAGCGTTAAGTGAATCAATTTCTCGTATCATTGAAGGTGTTAAGAAAACTTTAGAAACGACACCTCCAGAACTGTCATCAGACGTTATGGAACGTGGTATCGTTCTTACAGGCGGCGGAGCTTTACTTAAGAATCTTGATAAAGTAATTTCTGAAGAAACAAATATGCCCGTCTTTATTGCAGAAGATCCACTAGATTCAGTAGCAATTGGGACAGGTAAAGCACTTGATAATTTCGACGTAATTAAAAAAATGCAAGCCAAGTAACGAGAATTCGAGTAATTGATCCCCACCTGTTTATTAAAGTGGGGATCTTACTAATCATTAACACGTGAGATTAAGGAGGACACGAGCAATGCCGCGATTTTTTTCAAATAAACGATTGATATTATTGCTTGTGGGGGTAATTGTCCTTGTGGCTTTAATTTCATTCTCTCTGCGTGACCGGCAAAACGCGTCCTTACCGGAACAAATTGTAAAAGATGTCGTCGGCTTCGGTCAATCAATATTTTCGAAGCCAACGCATTACATAACAGGTGTCATCGGAGATATTGACGGCGTATTAAATACATATTCGGAAAACAAAAAGTTGAAAGCACGTCTGAGCGAATACGCATCAATTCAGGCGAAACTTAGTGACGTAGGCGCTGAAAATGACGAGCTACGTGCAATTATTGATAAAGAAGAAAACTTGCGTGACTATGAGTCTATTCATGCAACTGTCATTGCTCGAAACCCTGATCAATGGGAAGAAAAAATTATTATTGATAAAGGGCAATCCCATGGGGTTGAAAAGAATATGGCGGTTGTCTCTGCGGGTGGCCAATTGGTCGGAAAAATTATCAATGCCACGCCACTGACATCTACTGTAGAATTATTGACAACGGACAATCGAGATTTCCGTGTTTCAGCGGTTATCCCTGGTAAGGAAGCTACTTTTGGTCTTATCGAAGGTTTTGATAAGTCGCGGGGCGAGCTCATTATGAAACGGATTGACTCTAGTTTTGAAGTAGAGGAAGGCGGACTAGTAATTTCATCTGGCCTTGGCGGTATATTCCCAAAAGGTCTCTTAGTTGGAGAAATTACGGAAGTGTCAACGGATGACTATGGGCTGACTAAATTGGCTTATATCCGTCCAGCGGCTAAATTCTCAATGCTAGATCATGTGATCGTCGCGAAACGTACATCCCAAACTGATGTAAACGGCACAGATGGCGGCGGAACTAAGGGTACGAAGGGGGAAGATGGATCATGATTAGGTCTATCATCCCTCTTATTGCCATTTTATTATTCTTTTTGGAACCCGTATTCAGCATGTTTTCTCCGATTTCATTAGGTGAAGAGTTTTATACACTTGTCCCTCGGTTCGTCATTGCCTACCTCATATTCATAGCTGTTTATTACAGTCAGAAGGATGCGATTATTTACGGATTCGTGTTTGGGCTCTTGTATGATATCTTTTACATTGATATTATTGGATTATATGCATTTCTTTACCCATTGATTTGTTTTATTGCTGCTTATATTATTCACCGTGTGAATAAAAACATTGTGACTGTAATGCTATTAATCTTATTCCTTATTGCACTTTTAGAAGTACTTTCTTATACTTTCGCAAGTTTTATTGCAATTACAACGATAGGTCCTCAGCAATTCTTAACAAGCAGGCTCGTTCCAACAATGATTTCGAATTCTTTATTTGTAATTATGATTGGGTTGTTATTTAAAAAACTTATAGACAATAGGGTTTTGCTCAAACGGGGCGAGATTTTGTAATAGAGGGAAAAAAGCGAGGTGACGCAAATGACGAAACAACAATATGTGGCGATCAAAGGAACAAAGAATGGACTTGTTCTTCGACTCGACGACAAATGTGCTTATTCCGACTTACTTGCCGAACTTCGCAATAAAGTAGCCGAGGATGGGCTGGAAGGTATTGCGGAAGTTCGAATTGATACGGGCAATCGTTACTGCGATGAAGACGAACTAAAAGAAATAATGAATGTCATTCACGACTCTCCGAATCTACGGGTGTCGAGAATTCAAAGTGATGTCATCTCAGTAGAAGAGTGTAATAAGAGAATCCTAGAAAAACAATCTGAGACATATATCGGTATTGTACGTTCAGGACAAGTTGTGAAAGCTGATGGCGATCTGGTTGTTATTGGCGATGTAAATCCAAACGGTCGCATCGTTGCGGGCGGAAGTATCTATGTACTGGGACGTTTGAAGGGCATTGCTCACGCAGGCTCAAATGGAAATGCCCAATCGGTCATTGCTGCTTCATGGCTTGAGGCAACGCATCTTATGATTGCAGATAAAATCCAGTTAATGTCAGATGAATTAACGGTATTGTCAGAGCAGCCAGAAATGGAATGCGCTTATTTACATCCGAATGGTTTTATTGCGATTGACCGGTTACAGGAGCTTCGGATCCTACGACCAGAATTATCAACATTTAAAGGGGGCGTCCAGTAATGGGAGAAGCTATCGTAATTACATCGGGTAAGGGCGGAGTCGGTAAAACGACGACGACTGCTAACCTTGGAACTGCATTGGCGCTTCAAGGTAAAAAAGTTTGTCTCGTTGACACCGATATTGGCTTACGAAATCTTGATGTTATTCTTGGACTTGAAAATCGAATCATTTATGATTTGGTTGATGTCATCGAAGGACGATGTAAAGTGCACCAGGCACTTGTAAAGGATAAACGATTTGAAGAAGGCCTCTTTTTATTACCGGCAGCACAAACGACTGATAAAAATGCAATTAATGCAGAGCAGATGAAAACATTAATCACTGAGTTAAAACGTGATTATGACTATGTACTAATAGATTGTCCAGCTGGAATAGAGCAAGGCTTTAAAAACGCAATAGCCGGAGCAGATCGTGCAATTGTTGTTACGACTCCAGAAATCTCTGCGGTTCGTGACGCTGATCGGATTATTGGGTTACTCGAGCAGGAAGATATAGACGCACCAAAACTAATTATTAACCGTATTAAACGTCACTTGATGTCTACCGGTGATGCGCTTGACGTAAACGATATTACAACGCATTTATCTATTGATTTATTAGGTATTGTCTTGGATGACGAAAATGTAATCAGTTCATCAAATCAAGGCGAACCAGTCGTTATGGATCCTAGTAATCCTGCTGCGATGGGCTACCGTAACATTGCCCGTCGTATCCTCGGAGAATCAGTACCGCTCATGTCACTCGACAAAGTGAAAAAAGGATTCTTTGGTCGACTTAAATCTATTTTCACAAAATAAATACTAACTATCCTCAATGCATTAGTGCATTGGGGATTTTTTTCTTGTCGTACCTTTAACTTCTCCTCGCCCGATACTATTCACCTCCCACTAAACATATACTAAAGAAAATTCGAACATAATAGAGCTGTCACAACGGCCGCATGATTTAATTCGATTAGGCACTAGTTTATATATATAAAGAACATGGTTTATAGTAGAACCTATACTTTTAGCATAATAAAAAACGGGTGGAGTGAACAGATGAAATGGCGTATGAAGTGGGGTATTGCGTTTATACTTACAGTCGGAGTCATTGGCGTGGCTAAAATGGAAGGGTCGGGCGTTATCGATAAGCCCGTCACGCAGTATGTCACAACAGGTGAAGACTTTTTGGCGATGAAAAAGTGGGTCTCCTCCATGATGGATGACCCCGATAACGATACAATACTTGTAAGCCACCAAGGAGGATTACTTCCAGCCTATGAAACAATGCAGCCGTATAAAGAAGGCGTCCTCGTATCTTATTCGAATTCGATCCCAATCACTGCACAGGACAACGGGCTAGTTGTTTTCACGGCCATTACGCGTAATACCGGGAAAACACTAACGGTACTTTATGATAACGGTGACGAGGTCACGTACGGCTTTTTGGGGATGTTGTCGAAGTTGCCCTATACATCTGTTAAAACAGGTGACACGCTGGCATTAATGGGCGAGGAAGCAATCTATATCGTAGTGAAGCAGGACGGTGTCAATTTAGATGCATCTTTATTACCGGAGTATTTATCAGGTTCGGTTGAATGAAGTTCCGTTTGCATCCGATATTGATACCGCTTTTTTTATTCTTGATTATAACTGGTAATATTTCAGTATATACATTGATTTTTGTATCACTACTTATTCATGAAGCGGGGCATCTCATTGCTGCAAAAGCAATGGGGATGAAAGTGAGGTCCTGTACAATTATGCCGTATGGCGGTGAACTCGTTATTCCAGGCAGGCATACGTCAGGCAGAAAACAACGTGTTTACTTGGCGCTAGGTGGACCGGCAGCCACGGTTGTCGTACTTTTGATAGCGCTTGCTATTACTTTCCCCGGCGATGAGGTAGTCATCCGCATCCAATTATTTTTACTTGCACTTAATCTGATTCCAATTTTACCTTTGGACGGGGGACAGGCGGTTACCGCAATTCTTGAAACAAAAGGTCATGAGTCGAGTACGAAAACGGCGATGCTTGTTCATTCGATGGCTGTGCTCATTGTGGCAGTAAGTGTGCTTATTTTCTTCCTTCCGTTAACTTTCCCTTATATCGTACTTGCACTATTTCTGTTAATCCAAAACATCATGGCATTTCGTTTTCGAAAATATGAAAGTGCCTTTATTAATTTGAAATTAAAAGAGTTGACGAAATGATTTGCACGTGGTAAAATTCTAATGTTATTGTTTGTAGCGCACCTAGCTACAACCGCGCTGAAAAGGTACAAGCATCCGTGTATGGATCACCTTTAAGGGCGAGTCTGAGTATTAAGAGGAGGTGCAAGATATGTACGCAATTATTGAAACTGGTGGAAAACAAATTAAAGTTGAACAAGGTCAAGAAGTTTTCATTGAAAAACTTGATATTGAAGTTAATGAAGAGATCACTTTTGACAAAGTACTATTCGTAGGTGGAGACGACGTGAAAGTAGGCGTTCCATTTGTTGAAGGTGCTACTGTAACAGCTAAAGTTCTTCAACAAGGCCGCGGCAAGAAAATTACGATTTCTAAATATAAGCCGAAAAATAATGACCGCAGAAAAATGGGTCATCGTCAGCCTTTTACAAAAGTAGTTATTAATGGAATTAACGCATAATCCATATGATTACAGTGAAGATAACAAAAGAGCAATCGGGTCGCATTCATTCATTTGAAATGGCAGGCCATGCTAATTTCGCGGAGCACGGAAAAGACCTTGTTTGTGCAGCTGCATCTGCAGTATCATTTGGTGCTGTTAATGCAATTATTGCCCTTACAGGCGAGACCCCTGAAATCCAGCAAGGATCTGACGGTGGCTACTTGAAAGTCACATTTCTTAACATTCCCGAAACCAATTACGATATACAGTTAATTGTACAAGCTATGATTGTCTCTTTACAGACGATTGAACAGGACTATGGGCAACATATAAAACTCATCTTCAATAGGTAGGAGGTGGCACACAATGCTACGTTTAGATCTCCAGTTTTTCGCATCGAAAAAAGGAGCAGGTTCAACTCGAAACGGTCGTGACTCAGCGTCACAACGTCTTGGCGCAAAACGCGCTGACGGACAATTCGTTACAGGTGGATCTATCCTTTATCGCCAACGCGGAACTGTAATTCACCCAGGTGAAAACGTCGGTCTTGGTAAAGACGATACTTTGTTCTCGAAAATTGATGGCGTCGTACGCTTTGAGCGTTTCGGCCGCAAGAAAACAAAAGTAAGCGTTTATGCTGAAGCAGAAGTTCAACAAGCATAATTAATGACAGAAAGGACTGCATATTATGTGCAGTCCTTTTTGATTTTACAAATAATGAATATTATAAAGTTAAGAAAAGACCAAATGAGCAGTGACTGCTATGCGTAATAATGCTTGGGGGCGCGCATAAAATATAGCGAAAGCGCATAGATGTTTTTACTGACAGATAAAAGTCTGAACGTTGGCATACGGCAGACGTTGAGTTATCTATATCGTATAATGGGTAATAAATGCTATACTATAGTAACTGTTGGAGTTATGGGGTGTAGGAATGAAAAAAGTGGATATGACAGTCCCTAAAGCATTGAAATTTGCACGGCACGACTTTTTAAATGACCTTCAAATTGTGTTAATGCAAATTGATCTAGGGAATGTTTCAAAAGCGAAAACGGCAATTTTGAAAACAACAGAAAAACTGAGGCAAGACTCGATGTTGGAATCGCTCGGTCTCCCTGAGACAGAAAAGTGGATCCAGACATTTGAATGGATGTTTACTTCATTCCATAAAACGCTTGTGTGTGGAATAAAAACCGGCGTTCGTGAAGTTGATGACCATGTGCTTGTTGCATACTTGGAAGACATTTTTCAAGATATTGAAAAAGTACTTGACCCAATGTCCGAATATGAAGCGTGTTTCGACATCAAGGCTGATGAAAACGATTGGTTAATTACGATAACAGTCACTGGTGCGTTACCTGAAAAGAAAACTGGAACAATATTAAAAGAAAAATTCATTGTGGAAGAAACAAGTTCACATAATTTATGGACGTTCACAATTCGTGGACAATAGGAGGAAACTAGATGTTTGTAGATCACGTAAAGATTTATGTAAAAGGTGGAGACGGCGGGGACGGGATGGTTGCGTTCCGTCGTGAGAAGTATATTCCGTTTGGTGGGCCAGCAGGTGGAGATGGTGGTACAGGTGCCGACGTTATATTTGAAGTTGATGAAGGCCTTCGTACACTAATTGATTTCCGCTATCAGCGTCATTATAAAGCAGACCGCGGAGAACATGGTATGGGTAAAAATATGCACGGAAAAAATGCGGATGACATGATTGTTAAAGTACCACCTGGAACTGTCGTTACAGAGGGTGAGGATGGCCCTGTCATCGCCGATCTCGTCGAGCACGGACAAAGAGCTATCATTACTCGCGGAGGACGTGGTGGGAAAGGGAACAGCCGATTCGCCACTTCTAAAAACCCAGCACCTGAACTATCAGAAATGGGTGAACCAGGAGTAGAGAAAGACATTGTACTTGAATTGAAAGTACTTGCAGACGCTGGTCTTGTTGGATTCCCGAACGTAGGAAAATCAACACTTCTATCTGTCATTTCTGCGGCGAAACCAAAAATTGCAGATTATCACTTTACAACGCTTGTTCCTAATCTAGGCATCGTTGAAACTGATGATCATCGAAGCTTTGCAATTGCTGACTTGCCTGGACTTATTGAAGGTGCACATGAAGGTATCGGACTAGGACATCAGTTCCTTCGTCATATCGAGCGAACGCGTGTTATTGTTCATGTGATTGACATGTCAGGGCTTGAAGGTCGAGATCCGTTCGAAGATTATGAAACGATTAACGAAGAATTACAACAATACAACATGCGTTTAATGGAACGTCCACAACTAATTGTCGCGAATAAAATGGACATGCCTGATTCAGAAGAAAATCTTCGTTTATTCAAAGAAAAAATGACTGACGATGTAGAGATTTTCCCAATATCGGCAATTACGCGTAAAGGTCTAGATAAATTGGTATTTAAAATCGCCGATTTAGTTGATACGACACCTGAATTCCCGTTAAATGATCTTGAAGAAGAAAGTGAAAATGCGGTTCTTTATAAATACGAATCGGAAGCAAGTGATTTTAAAATTACTCGTGACGATGACGCAGCTTTCGTATTATCTGGTTATGCAATTGAGCGTCTGTTCAAGATGACAGACTTTAACTTTGACCAATCAATCCGTAAATTTGCACGACAAATGCGCGGTATGGGCATTGACGATGCGCTTCGCGAACGCGGCGCGAAAGATGGAGATATCGTTCGTATCCTTGGTTTCGAGTTCGAATTCCAAGATTAATAATTAGGTTTTTGCAGGGGGGATTTTATGAAACTGTTGGGCGATGGCCGATTTTATCTTGTGAGGGAAGATGTCCTTACAGAATCTATGCTTAAAACGATTGAAGTGAAGAAGTTGCTCGCAACAGGGGAAGCTTCAACTATTCAAAAAGCGGTAAAAAAAGTTGGCCTGTCGCGCAGCGCATTTTATAAATACCGGGACACTGTATTCCCATTTGAATCCATAGCACGCGAGCGAGTGTTAACGATCTTCATTCAACTTGAGGATCGTACAGGTTCGCTTGCAACACTTATGGAAATTGTTTCGAAAGCAAAATGTAATGTGTTAACAATTCATCAAACAATACCTGTTCAAGCGCGCGCAAGTATTACGCTATCGCTTGATGTTACGAAGATGGATATTAAAATGGATGCTTTCATCCAAAAATTAAAAGCACCAGATTTTGTCGAGACAGTTTCTATCATAAGTTCTGGTGCATTATAGAGAGGAATAGAATGTGTTGAATAACGATAAATTTACACCAATTATTGCTTATCTCGGACCGGAAGCTTCATTTACTCATGTTGCAGCAAATTATCTTTTTGGGGCGTCTGGCTTGTCTTCACAACCGACAATCCCGGATTGTATTGAGGCAGTGAGTTCTGGACGAGCAACGTATGCAATTGTGCCACTCGAAAATGCGCTTGAAGGTTCAGTTCCTTTAACAATCGATTATATGTTTAATGAAAGTGATTTGTTCATTAATGCGGAGCTTTCGATCCCCATTGAACAACATCTAATGGTAAATAAGGCACAAGCTGATAAATTGGATGAAATTGAATCAGTTCATTCACATCCGCATGCTCTTGCTCAGTGTCATAAATATTTGATGTACCAGTATCGGAGTATTCCGCTGATTCAAACGACCTCGACAGCAGCTGCTGCCAAGTATGTGTCAGAAAATCCGAACGAAAAAATTGCTGCAATTGGCAATCGACTGGCTGCTAAACGATATGGTTTGCAAATGGCTGAAGAAAATATTCATGATTTCCATTTTAATCATACAAGGTTCGTCGTTTTGTCACAGCGAAAGGGTCAATTAGATAACACCAACCATTCAAATGCGCCGAAAACAACGCTGATGGTGAAACTGCCGGAAGGTGATCGACCGGGTGTTCTTCATCAAGTATTATCTGTTTTTTCATGGCGTAAACTCAACTTAAGTAAAATCGAATCACGACCACTGAAAACCGGCCTTGGCAATTACTTTTTTATTATTGATGTGCTTGAATCAGAAGAGCATCCAATGATGAAAGGTGCGATAGAAGAGCTTACTGCACTCGATTGTTCCATTCGGTCCTTTGGTACATACTTTTCATTTGAACAAAAACCGTCACGTCCAAGTTAATGGATGTCGCGGTTTTTTTTGCATAAAATAACCCCCCTCGCATATAAATGGGAACAAGGAACCGTCTTATAAAATCAAGCGTAACACTGGCGGGAGTTCGCTCATACGATGAGTTGATGGAAGGGGGAATTTTTTTAGTGGAAGTTCATATTGTTCGAAAAGGGGATACCCTTTGGAAAATTTCTAGGCATTACGGAATCTCGTTTGATGAATTGAAGAGGGTGAACGCACATCTCGCGAACCCGGATTATGTTGTTCCTGGAATGAAAATATTTCTGCCAGAAAAATCTAAGAAAACAGGTAAAGAAAATGCGAAAACACCGGGCAAAGGGGTAGCGGCGGTAAAGAAAACGGAGAAAGAGCCAATTAAAGTTGCTCCGACTCCGGTAGAAAATGTGAAAGCGCCAGTACAGCAAAAACCTGTTCAAGAAAAGCCTAAAGCACCGGCACAGCAAAAACCTAAAGCACCTGAAGTGAGTAATGCACCTTCAATGCCAGTTCCACCAGTACAGCATGCTCCACAAGCTCCACAGATGCCGCCAATGCAACCAATGCAACCAATGCAACCAATGCAACCGACGCAACAACAAATGCCTTTCGTGGGTGTACCGTGCGGTTGGATGCCGATTTTTGATGCTGATTGTTTCCCGTTTGTGCAACCGGGGCATATGCAACATCCAATACCAATGTCTGCGCCGCAATTGCCGGTGGAACTAGAATCATCATCATCTATGGAAAAAAACGTAAGGCCGACGCCTAAGCCAATGCCGATGAGAATGCCTGCTGAAAATACGATGCCCGATGGGTGGAAACTTCTTGAGTCATCCGACCTGCGGTATGAAGAGGGGCGCGGAAATAAGAAGGCGCAAGCAATCCATTTTGAAGAATCATCATATTCTCAGGTAGAGGCAGAAAGTGTAACAGAGAAATTCACTGCGCCAATGTCGTCGGAGTTCCAAATGCCGATGGCGCAAGAAATGCCAATGCAGGGTGGTTGGCAATACGGACAGCAAGCAGCGTATCCGGCGTATCCTCAAGCGGGATGCGGTTACGGGCAAGCTCAACCGTATCAACAAATGCATCATTGCGGTGGTTGTGGTCAATACCATCCAATGCCGCCACAAATGCAACCTGTCAATCATTGTAACGCGTGCAACCAGCCCATCCAGGCAATGCCAGGCCAAATGATGCCATACCCAACCCAGCAACCCAATTGGCCAGGAAACTACTAAGAGGACTATGAAACCAGAAGGTAATATCGAACAAATTAATAGTAATGTCTGGAAGCTGGAGAAGGATGGTTGTTTCTTTTCGGTCAAGCAGTACGAATTCTCTTCGACTGCATTGAAAGTGAAAACGATACACGATACACTTCGGTGCTTGTCATTTCCACATATTGTACCTGTGTTACCAACTGATCATAACTTAACGCTTATGCAACCATGGCTTGAAGGTGCAAGATCAGTGAATTTCAAAAGAAGAGCGGATCGGACGGATTCGCTCGAGGCGCTAACTAGATTACATGAAACGAGTTCACTAATTAATTGGTCTGCTGAACCATATTTGCATACGTACCCGTTACTAGCCAAGTGGGAAAGTCGAATCGAAAGTTTTCGAGAGTTACGCGAATCTTGTGAAGTGCATATCGGGAAAGATAACGTTGATGACATTATCTTTTATGCGACAAATGCGATGCGGATATTGCGACAAACTTATACCGATCAACTAGACGATACGCTTCTTCACGGGGATGTCGTCCATCATAATATACTGCGTGACAATCTTGGAATCATTCGATTTATCGATTTCGACCTGACTTGTACTGGGCCTGCGGGTACTGAAATTGCATTATGGATACATCGTGTATTACCACAAATAGATTATGATATTGAATTTCTTATGAATGAACAGCCTTCTTTGCAAATGTTGGATAACTCGTCCAAATCGCTACTTCTATATCCGAATGAATTATTAAGGGAATGGATTTATTTCTTTACATTGTCAGAAGTAGCGCAAGAAAGGCAAGTTAAAATACTAATCCCCTTTACAAAGTCTGCACTCTCACATTGGCCGAAATTATGGTATAATGTAGAACGGATGAAAAAATAGGGGGTTACATTGATGGCTGGACATTCCAAATGGAATAATATAAAAAACCGTAAAGGCGCACAAGATGCGAAACGGGGGAAAATCTTTCAAAAGATGTCCCGAGAAATTTTTATGGCTGCAAAACAAGGTGCAGATCCAGATATGAACGCAACTTTGCGGTTAGCAATTGAGAAGGCGAAAAGCGCAAACGTTCCAAATGATGTTGTAAAGCGTGCTCTTGATAAAGCAACTGGAGCGGGAGCAGATGAGAACTATGAAGAAGTCATTTATGAAGGTTACGGACCAGGCGGCATCGCGGTTCTTGTTTACACATTAACTGAGAATAGAAATCGGACGGCACCAAACGTTCGTGTTGCATTCACTAAAAATGGTGGAAACTTGGGTGCAAGTGGTTCTGTAGCGTATATGTTTGATCGTAAAGGTCGTTTGTTCATCGAACGTACAGAAGATACGGATGAGGATATGATTATGCTAGCCGCTCTCGAGGCGGGTGCAGAAGATATCGAGTCAAGCGAAGACGGCTTCGAAATTGTAACAGAAGCAGCTGACTTTTTAGAGGTAAAAGAAGCACTCGAAAAAGACGGCATTGAATTTATTTCCGCCGAAATCGAAATGATTCCTTCAATGTACAACGATATCCCTGAAGGAAGCGAAGAAGATTTCGAGAAGATGATCGAAGCACTCGAAGATGATGACGACGTTCAGGACGTTTATCATAATGCGAGTGACAACTGAGATTAGTGGCTAAACACTGTATGTAGAGAGTATTCTACATGATTAATTATCGTTTATTAAGGTGAAATCATGGTCTATGATGACATCTATCAAGGAATTGAATAGGATTCATTATGATATCCGTCCAATGCTTAGAATTGACTACATTCTTAGCAGAGGGCGGATATTTATGTTATTGGAAGATGTATTACAAGAGTTTCTATTTCACCTTGAAACAAAGAATTACTCTGTGCGAACGACCAGAGGATACAGAAATAATATTAAAGCATTCATGAAATACATCACAATAGAATATGAGATTGAAGAATTGGATGAAGTAAAAAGTATTCACATAAAGGGTTACTTTCTCTATTTAAAATCAAAAGGTCGAAAAGAGACCTATATCAACAGTATATTTAAAGGGATTAGGTCATTCTTTAATTATTGTGTCGAAGAAGACTATATATTGACTAGGAAAAATCCCTGTTTAAATGTCAGATGGATGAAAGAAGCGAAAATAATAATTAAGACATTCAATGATGAAGAGGTTCAGAAAATGGTCAATTCATTCAAAATGACTGATTATTACGAAGCAAGAAACAAACTAATCATGATGGTTCTTGTTGATACAGGAATTAGAAACTTAGAACTATGTACACTAACGATGGAAAATATACTTGAGACGACAATGATAATTGAAGGCAAGGGCAATAAACAAAGATATTTATATTTAAGTCCAATGCTCAAGAAATACATGATTAAGTATGAAAGAATCAGAAATCATTACTTCAAAGACAGTCTCATGAGGTACAGTAATTACTTTTTATCTATCAGAGGAAAGCCATTGACGGTTGAAGCTATTCAAAGAGTCGTTAGGCTCGCGGGTGGCAATGCTAAAGTACGTGCAGACATTAGATGTAGTCCACATACCCTGAGGCACTACTTCGCTCAAAAACAACTCCAGGGGGGATTAGACGTGTATAGCTTGTCAAGATTATTAGGACATGAAGATATATCTATTACCAAAAGGTACCTTCAATCAATTGAGGACTCAAGAATTATAGACATTGCGGTAAAAACAAGTCCATTGATGAATTTGAAGTTTTAGTTTTGAAAATAAATTCATAAATCGTGATTATATTCCCATGTTAGCCAAAGACAGAAAAAGCTTCAAAATAATAACCCAATCTGCTGTAATATAAGTTTATGAGTTAAAAGTGAAAAGTGCAAAATGGCATACAAAATCAGTAGAATAACATGGATATATAAATTAGAGGGCGGCGGCATGCTGCTCTTTTTTTAATGTTTTATGAACGGTTGCCAAATGAACGATAGTAAAACGCCTAATAAAGCTATTTCCAAACAACTTAATAAATATTCGAAAAGATACGGCTTAGAAAACATCAATGCAGATGCAATACGAAGAGCGGATACTAAGAAGTTACTAGAGGTAGGGGCAAGCAGATTGAGGGAATACTCATAATGGAATTTTTGAAGTTGTTAAAATGTGGAATAATAATTTAATGTATAGAATCAAATCATTTACATAGATGGGTCCTTTTTTATTTCAACTATTATCAAGAGAAGATTGCATTAAGGTAATCGCCTATAAATAGAACCTTTGCAGTACAAGTTTACTTTGGCTAATAATTTATGATATTACGGAATTTGATGAAAAGGGAAATGAAGTAGCAGTTCACTTAAAGCAACTTTGACATTGAAGAACAGATATCGCTGCTTTTTCAAATTGTTATCAATTGGCTGCTGCAAATCTAAGGTGTGCTTTATTGGAACGAAAATGTTAAAAGCATTTTATAAAGATTGGTAATGAAAATCCAATGAATGAATTAAAAAATCCACCCAATAGATAAAAAGAAAATTATGATAAAGTGGTAGATTTTTATTCTTTATTTAAAAAATCCATTGATATGGCTATTATGTCATAGGAAGATAGTTAAAAATTGAATTTTCTTGTAATTAAAATAATATGGAAGGGTATTGTGGTATAATAAAATCGTCATACATAAGGGGGGATGATTTTGAATCCGTACGAAGGATTAAATGAATTTTTCAAAGAACATAATAAAAGAATTCGCCAGATAACAGAAGCATTAAATCCAATGGAACAATTACAATCGGCTATCAAAGCCAGTATAGTTTTACCGAGAATTGAACTACCTAAATTTGAATTACCACAGATTGAGTTTCCAAAGATAGAATTAACGAAAATTGAAATAAACTATGAAAAGATAGAAAGAATAGTGGAGCATAATTCATTAAATGGTTGGACAATTACAGGAGAAATGGATGTTAATTTTTATTTGAACGAAGAATTATTAGGATTAGAGTCAAATAAGATAGATAATTTATTCGTTGGTTATTATGAGTCTGATAATAGAAGAAATTATTTAATGGCGAAAACTGTTATTTTAAGTGGAATTGAAGACAGATGGGGAAATGCCTTAAACGATTGCTTTGAACTGTATGAAGCGGAAAAATATCGAGTTATTATACCTTTATTAATTACCATCATCGAAGGTGAAATATCTGATATAACAGAAAGTCATTTATTTGGCAGTAGATTATTGAAGGAATGGGAAGAAAAAATATTAAGTGAACAAGAAAAAATGTTGATTATTATTTCCCATTCACTTTATAAATACTTATCAGGTAAGATGTTTAAACCCAAGCCTTTTGCAGAAGAAAGAGGTTTACTAATAAATAGAAATTGGATTTTGCATGGTAGGGACAATCCTAATCTTTGGACTAAAGTTGATGTATTAAAGTTAATTAATGCACTTTCTACATTCCAATTTATAAAAAGTAAATGAGTGGAGATATAACAATGAATGAAAAGAAAGTTATTAATATCTCCATTACTTACGAGCAGAAAATATTAATGAGCATGGTGATGGGGATGTACCTTGTCTTGTTACTAAATAGTGGATACAATTTTCAGATGTTTCTTTTGATGGAAAAAACATTCCAGTGAATATTATTATACAAGTTGAAGGCAAGTCACCGAAAAAATAGCCGATATGATAGTAAATAAAGATGATTTAATTAGAGCGATAAATTCCGTTGACACTATTGGAGAGTTAATAATATTTGTATTAAGAAGGATTTTGACGGGGCTTGTCGAACACTAGATTAAGTACATAATGGACTGGTAGAATATTTGGTGAGGGGTGTTTTATAACATGGAGTCATCCACAAGTCCAGAGTATGAATATTTTACACTGAAGATTGAAGCAAAGCCGAATTTATTTAGTGGTAGTAGTGTGAGAAAGGCTATTAGTCCATATTTATGGGGTAAGAAGATTCGTCCACAAGTTTTAAAGGATTGTAATTATACATGTCAGATATGCGGCTTTCAACCAGGAAAAGATGAATATCGCAATGTACACGTACATGAAATTGAAGAATTTGATTTTGAGAATGTAGTAATTATTTTAAAAGGATTAGATTTAATTTGTCAAAAGTGCCATCAGTTTCATCATATTGTTCGGATGTATAAGGTAAACACAAAAGAACAGATTGATGATTTGATATTACACTTTCAACAAGTAAATGAATGTGACTATATTGACTATAGAGGTTACAAATTAGAAAGAGAAGTACATTCAATGATTAAGCACAAGGATAAACAGCAAAAACTTGAAGAAGGTCAAATAATGAGATATAAAATTGCTGGAGACATCCCTTTTAAAGATGAGGTTATTGCTAAATTAAGAGAGAATTATTTGTATTTCGAGGATTAATTTATTGCTATAACATCTGAGGAATTGGGTATTTTCTATTTTAGGCTTGATTTATTTCCGTAGATGTGCTTGATGTGGTATAATTAGAGTAATCAAAACCGATGCTCACACATAAACATGTACTCTAGAGGATGTGAACTGTGTGTGCGAAAATGAGGAGGAAAAGGATATGGCTACTACTGAGCTTGTAAAAGTTCCTTCAAAAAGAAAATTGGCAAAACCTAGAATCAAAAAAAGTAAATTTTCCAATATGACAGAAGAAATTTGGAAAGAAACAAATGAACAAAGCAAGGAAAGTCGGGGAATTTCTAATATTACTTATAAGGATTTGTTTAGGGGGTAAACAAGTTTGGCTGATTTTTTAGATAAGGAAAAGTGGAGTGAGATAAAAAGGGGTTTTGAGTTCGAAGCGGCAATGATTTTCCCTTCCGATACTAAAAGACCTCTTTCTTTTTTTAAGCCCGATTTAGATGACCCAAGTAAAGGAATTATTACCAGGGGTATCGGGGATTTTTCTGCTCAAAAAATTGATGGTATATTTAGAGCGAACACACAGAAAATTGTTGTGAGTATAAAACCTCGAAAAGTAGTCGTATTATCCAGCGATATAATTAATGAAGGTGAAAGTTTTGAATATATACTTGTTGCGCCAATAAATACAATCAAGGAACGCGAAAAAAGTAAAGCTTGGTATAGTCTATTAACCGCAGACAATCATCCCATCTTCACTTTTTTACCAAACAAAAGATTTCCGAGATACATTGATTTGACTCAAACTATTGGTATACATAAGTCCTTATTGTTAAAAAAGTATGGATATATTGGTGATGAAAGATTGGAAATGCTAGATAGTAATTTACTAGAATGCTTATCACTTGGAATAATTGAAGATGAAGATGTAAAAGCGCAAGAGCAAGAGAAGAAATAACAAAAAGAATGCTCAATTTAAAACATCCATATTAGTCGGGTGTTTTTTATTTTGGATAAATCATGAAGCTAAACGAAAAAAAAGTTAAATTCAAAGCGAGAAAATAAACTTTTTACAAAACGAGAAATATAAATTCAAATGTATACACCATTCATTACAGCTCCCATGATGATACCTATAGCAGTAAGTGGTGGGTGAGTACACAGCACACACACAGGGTGCAAGGTACACAAGGCATAGAGGTAGTAGGCACAGACACAACTGCTAGTACACGCATAAGATGCAGGCACACGCACAAGGTACGGGCCTGAGCATAAGAGTTATACGAGATGTAAGTTATAAAGGTCAGTGGCATGTGTGACCTTCGCCCAAAACAACTGCAGGGAGGCTTAGGGGTGTATAGTTTGTCGAGATTATTAGGGCATGCTGATGTCTCAATTGATTGAAAATATATTTTCAATCAATTGAGGATTCTAGAATTATAGACATGGCAATAAAAATAAGTCCATTGATGAATTTATAGTTAGAGGAATACCGATTTTTCATTGAACTGCTTGATATAAATTGAAGCATTCAAGATAAGTTTTTAGAAGAACAATCTTTGAAACCGATATACCGAACATTCGAGCATGTCGAAAATACGGTAGGAAAATTAAAGGTTGATATTTTAGAAATGAGTGAGAGTAAACATTCAGTTCCATAACAGGAATTAGATTTAAGGCAGCCGCATTGGTTGTCATTTTTTAAATTTTCTTCTCCATCTCTTATTACAGTTTTCTATGGACAATGTATCTAATGATTTGAAGAAGGGGGTTGGTACGTTAATCTACACCACGTAGTTAGATGAAAAATTCCGATTCGATAAGGGTATCTACCCGGTTCACTTTTTCAGATTACTGTACACTGGATAGATTTTTCAAGGCATATTATTAATATATCCGAAAGTAACCACCGAGCTTATAACTGTACATCTTTGTAAAGTCCTTTTTATTACTTGGAGTTGATTTTTATTGAATTAATAATGAAGAAACTGGAAATCTATTGTTTTAAAATAGAAATAGTGTTATAATTTAAGATATTGAAATTGAAGACTAAAAAAATTCTTAAAAACTATAATAGGAGTGAACATACATGCAACCGCCTCATTAGGAGGCACACTTATCTTCTGTATCCCTAATAAAGTAACCATTGGGATAGGCATAATTTTATGCCTATATTTTACAGGGGGGGAGTGTGCTTTCTAACGGGTAGGATGTGTGTATGGTCACTCTTTTTTGCGTTGTCTAAAGAGCGGAGACCCTAAAATCAAATTATAGAAAGTGAGAATCGAGTAGTAAAAAATTAGTGTGAATGAGAGTCTATTCACTACAGGACTAACAAGTGCTTGTAGGGAATATAACAATAATCGAGAAAAGAAACGAAGGGAAAGTGGTGGTAATTTTACTAACGAGCAGAAAATGGTAGCGTTCAAGAAGTACGCTAGATGCTGCCAAATCTGCGCCAGCACTAGGAATTTGGAAGTAGACCATAAGCTTGCACAAAATGTGTGTAAGTCTTATAGAGCTAGTGCTGACGAAAATGCTCAGATATTGTATAAAGGTTGCTATATTGCCAAAGGAACTCGAATCCTAATAGATGTAATTAAAGAAGTCCCGATTAATATTTTAGGGCCGATGCTGTTACGAGAATATGCTAGAGCAATTAAGCAGTATACCGAAGTGAAAATCAAGTGAATTGACGGATTTAATTAAGTTAGCTCCTTTATGTTTTAAACTATCCCACCCAATATGAAGGTGTAGTTTGAAGAAGGCGGAACAAAGTACACCATAAAATTAGGTGCCTATTTATAAAACAGCACCCAAAAAATAGGTATCCCCCTAACTTTGGAGACATCAGTACTTTTCAGTGGAATCAGGTGATTTCGGTGGGGGAATAGATAGAAGATTAGTATATAGAAGATATTATAATAGATACAAATATAGGGGTGCAAGTCGTCAAAGCCGCCTCTTGCACCCATCAAAATAGCCTGTTTGAAATCTGCCGATTGGTGGGGATAGGTTAGAAATACATTATAGAAGGAGTAGGACAACAGTGAGTACTGAAACAATATCAACAACAAGACAAGAAAGATTAGAATCGTTTATCATGATATCCAAATCACTAATGGTCAGCAAGAATCTGGGCAAGAATGGTGAATTAGACGTTTATCATTTAGCTATCGTTAAATCATTGGCAAACAACTTTCAAGGAGTTGCTTACACTGGAGTTTCTCATATAATGAGATTTATTGGTATGAGTACGGAACAGAATATAACCAAGACAAGAACAAAAGATTCCCTTCTCAGATTACAAGAGATGGGGCATATTGGGATATTTGAAGATGTAACAATGGAAAGTATGGTAAGCGATTTAAAACCTGCTAACAACTACTTTATTATACCAACGGGAAAGGACCAAGAATTCGGTTTTGCCAAAGTATTTTACAAAGATATTCAAATGATAGTTGCTATGAAGAGTGATTATAAACCTAAGATATTCGCAACGTATCTTAATGTAATTGGTAATATGTTTTACGATAGCACAGGCAATAATAAGAATGTCCCAATATCATTCATTGCTATTGATACCGTTGTAAAGAATACGGGGATTAACAGAAGGTCGGTTGTAGAATATCTTAAAGCTTTGTTTGAAGAGGAAATCCTATTCTTTATTCACTTCCATATCAATAATTCCATTACCAAAAACTATTGTACAAGATGGATTCATAAAGAGCATACTGCTGAATGGGCGTTTCCGTTGGCAGAATTTCATTACAAGACTAAAAGAAATAAATTCAAAGGTGGAGGGAAAGGGGTATCAGAAGAATGAGGCTATCATGAATGAGTTATCTCTTTTTAGTGTATCGAAGCCGAAGGGCTTAACTTCCGTGTTCGGAATGGGAATGAGTGTGACCTCTTCGTCATTATTGCCAGCCTAGTGCTATATGTCCTATACGCCAGAGTTTAATCCTTATGCTTTTATTGGACGTAGGGGGAACCTACTTATCTTGTATGATAATATTGGCAAACAAATTCAATCCGTGCGAAACGGATTCTTTTATATGCTTGTACAAAAACTGGCTAATTAGTAAACGTGCGTAGTCTCGCAAACTATCTGTAGAGAAGAAGGCGTCTCTTATACTATATTGACCTGCTATACTCACACGAAATGAGCTTGCGAACTAAGTGATTCCGTAAATCCATTGTCGAAATCAATGGAAGTGATAAGGTCTCTGAACCAGGTTCGTAAACATGCAACACTCTCTAGTGGAAGGAGTGTTGTTATTACAACGTTTTCGAGTATGGACACTTGAGATTTTAAGTTTTTAGTAGGGGCATAGGAGCAGAAAAGTTAATTGTTATATTTTTAATTCAATAATTCAGCAATTAATTAATGAAATATGGATTTTATCAACTTATATTTTAAGTTCCTAATATAAAATTATTAGGGAAAGAATGAAATAATAAAACTTCCAGATATTTAATGGAGCTACCGTTAGTATGTCTAAACCTTATTTGAAATTGAAAGGTACTATGATTTTTAAGGGAGTTGGCGAGAGAAGACACAGTTTTGATAGTAGTAATAGTTAGTGGGATTAATCTTTAATTCACTTCATTCTATCAAAAACCTTATAGGGGAACTTGATACAAATGCCCCAACTGATTAAATTGCAATCGATTTAATATAAGAGGTATTTGGAATGAAAACTGAATTAATCATATGCGAAGGTGTATTTAACTTGGTACGTCTTTATTTTATTATTAGTAGTGTATCATTTAACTACACCCATGTGATACAAATAGTTGACCTAGTTCTAATACTGGTTCATAATGTATCATATACATGTATCAAAATAAAGGTGTGATTAGTAATGAAATATGGTTATGCACGTGTATCATCCATTGGACAGAACTTGGATGCACAGCTGAAACAGCTAGAGGATTATGGTTGTGAAGTGGTGTATAGAGAAAAAATTAGTGGAAGAGAGAAAGAGAATCGGCACGAGTTTAACAAGTTACTTGAAAGGGCTAAAATAGGTGACACAATTGTTGTAACAAAATTAGACCGTTTTGCTCGAAGTACAAAAGATGCATTAAGTACAATCGAGATATTAAATGAGTCTGAAGTAAACCTAGTTGTATTGAACATGGGTGGAGATAGACTAGACACTTCTACGCCTATTGGTAAACTCATGATTACAGTCTTGAGTGGAATTGCAGAGTTTGAAGTTGATATGATAAAGGAAAGACAGCTTGAAGGAATAGAACTTGCTAAAGAGCGTGGTGTATACAAGGGGCGACCAAAGCGCTATACAGAGAACCATAAAGGATTACAACATGCAGTTAAACTATTCATCAATCGAGATGAAAACAAATTAACAGTAAATGAAATTAGTGAAATTACGAATGTGAGTCGTGCTACAATTTATCGAGCGGTAAAGGAAAATATTGAATTTAAAGCATAGTTGGTTTTGAAATGCCAGTTATGCTTTAGTATTGTTTATGGTTAAAGTGGGGGGGTATCATTTACTCATTTAAACCGTCCCTTTTCTGGTTAAAGGTGATAGTAGGTGTATCCACACACCATAGGTTGCCTCTCCGACTGGCGATGAAATAGAGGCAATCCAACGGGCTGAAGTAGACAATGTATTTTTGGGGGAAGTATGCCCTTGTGATTGATGAAGGGTGCAGTACTATTCAGAATTGAATATCAATCATTGAAAAGACTAAGGCACCTCTTAATTGCAGGTGCCTTAATCACTTTCTTAGTATTAAGGGAAACTTTCGAAAAAATGCTTACTTTAATAAACTTTTCCATTAGGATTTGAAGACATTGTTGGAGTATCAATTTTATAGATAAAGTAAGCAATATAGGTGTCAAATAATGATATTAAGCGGAAATTGAAATGAACAGGGGGAATATTTGTGAAGAAAGTCAATGAAGTAGCGAACATTGTGTTTAATGGTGAAAATATTATTGGATTAATAAAAGTTGATGAAGAAGAAAAGTTTATTGAGTTTCTCGTTGAGAACTTAGACAACAAAGATGAACTATTAAACGATAGGACTGAAAAAACTTTCCATTGCAATCTTCACAATAATCGAACCATCAGTTTTTTTAAATGTCTTCTAATTAATACGAAGAATAGTAATTTGGTTAGATATAAAATAGGTATTTATACAGATGGTTTTATTGAGAATTTCGAGGAGTTTAAGGTTAGTGAAATATCTGCAATCTTTCCAAAGTTGGATTCTTGGTTTGTAGGTAATGGAAAAGATTTATCGCTTTATTCAAATATATCGTACGAAGGTAAAAATGTTGATATAAAGTTTAATCAAGGTAAAACAAAGAAGAGAAATAACTTTTCAGAGGTAACTGAAACCTACTTAACGATAACAATAAAAAGCGATGAGAGACTAAGTATTGGATATATTGATGATATTTTTTTTAGAATATCAATATTGTTTTCTTTTCTATGTGAAAAATACGTTTCTTATAGTAATTTAGTATATGAAGATAAAGAAGGTTCTCCCATCCGAATATATCAAAACCAGCAGTACGAAGCTAATGATATAAAATTGAATAAAGTTAACTATAGACCAAACAGTCTCATAAATAATGAAACTCTGAAAGATCTTATTAAACCTATTGAATCATCTTTATTTGATGTATGGCTAAATTATGTAGGAGTTTTAAGGTCAAATCAATTATTGGAAGAACGATTTTTGAATTATGCTCGGTGTCTTGAAATTTTATCTCGTAACGATATTCGTAACAATATTTACACTGAAAGAGAAAGAAGTCAAAAGTCTAAGGAATATAGAGAATTAATCGAACAAATGGAACTTGAAAAGGAATACAAGGATAATTTAAAAGAAGCATTTAAATTCAGCAATAATAAAGGCTTTAAAACAATACTAAGAGAATTACTAGAGAAGTATCCTTTCAAAGAGGAATTAGAGAAATTGGATGAAAACAATGGATTGGAAAAAGTGGTTTCTAATATAGTAAATTTACGAAATCACTTAACACACGGTTCACCTGTCAAAGAAATTAATAATAAATCTTTATTTTTTTATAAAGAATTGACTAAACAAATGGTAGTTAATATCCTAATTCATGAACACGGTGCATCGAAGGAAAGCTTAGATATTGATTACTTAACCATTCAATACTCTGGTTTGCCCAATCCTTTCAATAAACTTCCCAAATAACTAGGAAATGCTAAATAACTAGTGGTAAAAAGCTAGAAAAATATGTATATCAAAGAACAATTACAGCTAATGTGAAAAAGCATACAAAACGCTAAAGAAGCACATGATTAGTTTAAAATATAACCGAGGGGTAGGAAAAGTAATGGTTGAAAGAAAGTATTATTCACAAAGAAAAGCTAATAGTTCCATATTAAGAATTAGCTTCGAAACTTTAGTTAAGTATTTTGACGGCATTCATACTATTTTTTATAATAAAGGCTATTTTAATCAGGTTCCTTCTGGAAGTGAGACAGAATTAAATCTGTATTCTATTGAAGTGTTTAATAAAGAAAATATGCTTCCTTTTTATAGAAAAAAGCAGTACTCAGAAGAAGACATATTTGACCTTGTAGAATTCTTTTATGATTACATAGAAATACCAGAAACTTATCGGGGAAAAGCAATTACATCTAGTAATAAAACGTATTTACCTGAACAGACAACTATAAGAAGGGAAGAGAAATTAGAAACAACTAAACAAGAAATTCAAGCTGACTATCGTAAGAAGATAAACAGGGTCATTTCGAAATATGATGTAGGTTTCGAGTTAACTGAAGAAGGATATGTTAGAGAACTAATCAATAACGGTTTAGAAGAACTAGTAGATTCTCCACAAGTGCTAACTGATGACATGGATTCAGAACAACGCATTAAATATGCAAGACAAACTTTTTTTAAGCATGGGGCGACAATTGAAGATAAAAGAGGTGCTATATTTCAACTAGGGACAGTTCTTGAGAAGTTACGTGATTCAAAACAGCTTAATCTTAATGGCAAGGATGCAGGAGATTTATTTACCATTTTAAATGCATTTAATATTAGACATAATCGCAAAGACCAAAAGTCAGGTTATGACAAAGAAATATTCTTTCCTTGGATATTTTATAATCTGTTAGCAGCTATAGATGCCAGCACGAAGTTGCAAAGTTAATCTTATCTTATTGGATGTTAGTACAAGGGATAGGAAGTCGTCTAACGAAGATAGCTATGTGAGAGGGAAAAATTGTGTAAATAAACGAAGTAGAATTGATAGGCAAAGAAGGGCTTATGCTGATTGTGGCTAAGTGCCTCCTTTTTTGTCCTTAAAAGGTATAGAAAAACTATTCCAATATTTTTATCGCTGCTTCACTATTCCGTATTAACAAAAAGCGTACATACCCCATCACTTACAGCATGTGTTGCGAACCTCTATGGGGCATTTAGATGGACAACTACCCACTAGGTTGCTGTTAGTAGCCGCTAAACCGTCCGTACGGACAGTGTTGTGCATGGAATGAAAAAATGACAAATATCCGTTTTATAGACCAGTTACCCCCTCTATTAGTCGGCTTGCATGGTGGTACCATGTGGCTATCCAGTCGCTTGTTCCTGCTTATCCGTAGTCCTTGCTTGTTGGGGTAGGTGCTGTCGTGCGTCCTACGTCTGTTGTTCATTGCCTGTTGCTGTATGTATGCAGGGCTGGCGTTAACTGAATTAAAATTACATTGGGAAACAACTAGAGAGGTAGTGTCCCAAGAGAACAGGGATTATTTAAAAGAGATGGCATCTACCATTATAAATAAATAAATTTTATCATTATCAAATTTAATGATAGGGATTTATATATATAGACTTTTTCAGAACTAAATTTAGTCCCAGTGAACTTTTCACAACATTCTTTTTGTAATGCTTTTAGCTACACTTCTAAATCTTGTCTGATTTTTGATTCTCTTGCATATCTATAATTCATCTAAATGCACCTTACTTATTCTTCCAATGTTTATTTTTGACACTTAGTAACAGACATCTTTTGATATCTTAATAATACAAGGATGTCAACACATTTAACCTATGCTGTTTCGCTAGTGTTGTTAATATGAAAGTTATAAACTATAATTTATATAGAATGGTATTTAGTGGAGGTTTTTGTATGAGGGCAGAATTCTTTAAAGAGTTGTACTATAGAGAACTAGAAAGAAAGGAACATGTTAATAATAGATTTAATTGGACTGTCGGCATTTTCATTATTTTTATTGGTGCTAATATTTATTGTCTTAATCTAATGTTAAAGTTAAATGAAATACAGTGGGCAATGAAATTACTTTACGGTTGTACAACACTAGGGATGTTTGCTGCTTCTATCTTTTTAGCGATTCCTTTATGGGCTAAAAAAGTATCTCATTTACCATTAGCCTCGCAGCTAAATAATCATTACTCGAATTTACGTAATCATTATGCAAATGAAGAAAATATCGATAAATTAGTGAATGAGGCGTTTAACAATTATTTAGTCGATATTTATATACCTTGTACAGAAAGTAATACTAATCTTTCTGATGAGAAAATGAAAATGACCTCTTTGGGAAATGTAGCTATGATTATTAGTTTAGTTTTTCTATTGTTAACTTATGTTGTTATTGCACCGAGCGAAGCTGACCAAGAGGAACTTTATAAAGTTTTAATATTGGAAGGAGGTGAAACTCATGCCGGAAAATAAACTTAATAATTCGTATGAAACTAGAGAAAAACCAATAGGTTCAGCAACCCCTCCGCCAGCTGGTCCTCCTCCACGTTCTTTATATGAAAGTGAAAATAGAAGTAAACCAAGTGGAAAGTCAACTGAAAAAAAATGATTTGAAATTGGGAGTCTAAAATAGTTTTTTTGTGGCATCCGATATCCCTACTTATTATGGAATTGTAAAATAAAATTAACTAATCGCTATATAAATGAATTAGCGGCAAGAGCAAAGACGATTTTATCAATGGATGAAATCGTTTTTTGTACGTCTAGTACGGGCTTGGAATCTGTTGTTAGTAAAGAATTTCTGTCTATTATTGAAATTTCAATTAAATTAGTAGTACCGTTAACAAACTATGATGTACACCATCACAGTGATGCTTTATACACCCTTCTATGTTATGATATACGTAGCAGTTTTAAGTATTTGGATGGGTTAATATTCCTTGATATGACAACGTTTATAGACGAAGCGCTTAAGTGTTAAGGCCTTTGTACCAGGTTCGACTCCCGTGGCTTCCATACCATGAACTCATTGGATTTATAAAAAGTTATATTATTGAAATTATGGAATCATTGGAGAGTACGAAAGAACACAAAAGACATATATAGCTCAAGCGTTAAGTGGAATGTTAGGAGTTATATTGGCAGGAATAGCTTCTATAAAGGGAGATATGTAAAATGGAGAATAAAAAAAGCAAAGCTACAAGAATTTTAAAGTGGGTTACTGGTGGATTAGAATCGATAATTGGATTTCCTATTATCGGTGGGGCTATCGTAATAAGCTTGATGTGGACACCTTTATTACTAATGTTAGCACTACACATTGTATCACTTGTATTGTCTTCAAGGGAGCAAGGAAGAAAGAAAACAGGACACATACTTGGAATTATTGCATCTTGTTTAGGTTGGATTCCTTTTGTTGGAATGGTGATGCATATTCTTACAGCCATATTCTTAATGATGGAAGCAGGCAAAGACGAATAGAGATGATACACTGGAGAAAAACTTCAGTGGTATCGTAGGGTTCGACTTCTAGGGTCTTCTGTCCTGTTGTCACAGCAATTATTAAGTTTTGCGTTGATGTTACTATTACGAATAATATTTTCTTTGATTTTCAATAAGGCTGATTTGACTGCGTTAACTTAACATCCGATGTGACACCTACTCTTAAATAAAATCATTCTTTTTTTTGGTTACATAAGAAAGTACACAAACAAGTATCCTAGTATGAAATAGGTTGTACCAACTGATAGTGCAATTCATTATATTAGTCGGACGGGACGCTATTAAACAATGTAAATTGAAAAGCCTCAACAATATAATTTGATACCCAAACTTTTTCGTAATTAATTTATTTAGCTTGAATGTTTGTGTATTTGATTATGAAATAATTATTTATTGGAAATAGGAGGGAAATGTAATGGTAATTGAAGATGTTAAGTTAGGTATGATAGCTCTAGACTCTTTTAATCCTCGATTTGGAGAAAATGCAGTATTACTTTCACAAAATGAATTGATTAGTAAATTGCTAAAATCTAAGGAATCAAAAGAATTGATTAGTAGTATGAAATTAGGACTGTTATGGAATCCGTACATTGTTATTAGAGAATTAGATATGCTAAAAGACCAAGTAGATTTGGCAGATGGATATAAATATAAGTGTGTGGAGGGAAATACAAGAATAGCAATTTTAAAATCTAATCATATTAATTCTGTAGATTTAAATACATTTATTCCTGTACAAGTATTACGTGAGAAAGATTTCGAAGGTAAAGCAGAGTTGGAAAGTTACGTTGTTAAAATACAAGGTCGTACACATGTTATGGGTGTAAAAGAATGGGATGAGGTACCTCAGGCGAGACACATTTATAGGATGGCTATGGGTTATTACGTTTTAACTGGGTCTACGTTGGAAAATATTTACAAGAAAATTGCTCAAGAGCTTGCACTGGATTTTTCTAAAGTAAGAGACATGGTAACCCGATATAAAATCTTTTCACATATCGCAGAAATAACTGATGAACTGTCTGAGGGGGAATGGGGTTACCTCGAAGCAGTAGATAGAACCAAAAAAATAAGAGAGTTTTTTGGTATGGTTGAATCAGATTTAAAGTTTGAATGGGAGTTTGATGAAAAGGACTTTTTAGTTAGTCCCTATGAAGAGCATGATATGAAGAAGGAATTTCTAATTAATTTCCCGAAATTAATTAAGTTAATCAAAAATGATGTTAATACAAAGGTTTTCAGGGATACTATAACTAAATTAATAGCTAGTAAAAATAATGAGTTTGAATTAGTAAAACTTGCAATTGATGAAGTAATTAACGATGAAAAAACATGGTCTACATTAGTGCAAGAAGCAAATGGAGACGAACCAGTTGAAAAAATTAAAGATGAATGGAAAAAGAAATTGGGTAGAATGAAAAATGAACTTAATACATTGCCAGTTGCTGCGGACTGGATAGGTGAATGTAGAACAGATATTAAAGATATTAGAGATAAAGTACAGCGCATAATAAAAATGCTGGATAGTTAATAATGAAAAAATTACCCATTAGATTAAAACAGCATGTGTTGAAACAGATATTATGTTTGCCGATGACAGTTGAAAAAGAATTATGTAGCCTTTTAGATGAACTCTCAGATAATATTTACACCCATGTCGAAGCTACTACTGCTATTAATGACGTAATATTGGATGAACTTATTAATCTTAGCGATAGAAGTTCTGATGTATATGAGGACATGGTAGCGTATTTAATAGAATATCTAAATACTAATGATAGTAGATTAAGCGAAGTTTACGAGTTAATGGGAATATACTACATAAAGCCTGCAGTTCCCCTTTCTGTAGAAAATGTACATGAACTAGGGAAGTTTACAACTATTTTCAACTTATGGGAAAGAGACTGTATAAAGTATGCTGAGCATTATGAAGAATTCTGTTCTTTATTTCTTCAAGATTATGGATTGATATTATTGGAGAGAACTAAAAGAAATCGGGACTACGGGATAGATATACTTTGTACAAGTAGACAGCATGAAAATGACTACTTAGGTATCTATAGTATAGATGTTCTATGCCAAGTGAAATTCTACACAACACCAGTAGACCAGCCTGTTGTACGGGCGATAATAGGAGACAGTCTATTAATATCATTCGAGCCAGAAATTTATCCTCATATAACACATAGTCCTAAAAAGTTAATGGTTATTAGTCATAAAGGTTTTACAAAGGGAGCAGAATTACTAGCGAAAAAGTCTGGTATCAGTGTTGTTGACACGCAATGGATGATTAAGTGGATTGCTTCTAAAACAAATTTTAATGAAATGAAATGTGTAAAGTATCTTCGGAATTGCTTTGAAACTAATGTGTAATAATCCTTATTTAATAAAAAGGCTGCTATAACAGTACCTTAAAGCATGGAGGTTGAAGTGGCAGCGCATTTGAATATATAGATTGTAAAGTAACTTCAAAAGAAACCACAACTGGTTTATAATAGAAAGTGTAGAGAAATACTGAGAAGTGGTATTCCTATAAAATAATATGAATGAAGGGCTTTGTAACACGCTACGCGCTACAAAACGCACCATCTGTTGCAGCAATGTTCCTTACGACTGAAGCGGTTATGGTCATAACTATAAATATATTTCTACTGAGAATCCCTATTTTGGGGACTCTCTTTTTATTATGGTACAAAACTGGTAAGTACAAGTTCTCAGAAGGGCATTGAACCAAGTATTTAAATATATAATACTCACTTCCTTTTCAATAGATGTTAAAGGGGATTGTTGAGAAAAGTGGACCGTATTATATTTGACAGCTCCTATTTCACTGTTTAAACCCTTAGCCCATCAATACTCTTACTCTTTTCGAATTCGGAAATGTGTTTATTAGCAGCCCCACATACAAATTGACAATGATGTACACCATCACAGTGATGCTTTATACGCCTATCTATGCTATGATATACGTAGCAGTTTTAAGTATTTGGACGGGTTAATATTCCTTGATATGACAACGTTTATAGACGAAGCGCTTGAAGATGATGACGATGTTCAAGATGTTTATCATAATGCGAGTGACGATTGAGATTAGTGGCTAAACGCAGGCACAACTCAGGTTTATAGCGGATTTCAATAATTGTAAAGCGTATTATTTTCAGATTTGTTACGATATATACGCGGATAATCGTTGATTTTTGTTACGACGTTCAATTTAAGGCACTTTCCTACGAGTATTGTTTAAAAACAATCTTGTGGGAGGTGTCTTTTTTGTTGTTGGTCGATATTTTGGAAGAATATATTTACGCAATTCAAGTAAGGAATTATTTGCATAGAACCGTTAAAGGCTCTCAAAATAATAATCTGGCTTTCTTCCGATTCATCTAGGCGGATTTTAATGTTAATGAAGTTAATGAGGTTATGCCGCAACATATTAAAGCATATCTTATGTTTTTGAAGAAAATTAATACGTTCTTTCCGACTTCATGCTTAAGCAACTATTTTGTTAATTGCGCGTGAGAGTCAAAAGACTAAAACAATCACTTTACACACGTTGGGCTCGGATTCTTTTTTGTGTTATTTGAAGATGTACCTCAAATACGATAAAATAGTCCTAGTGTTGTAGAGGGGGAATATTGTATGAAGAAAGATAAAAAACCATTTTATAAGCGTTGGTGGTTTATCGCAATCGCTGTCATTCTTGTAATTAATATTTTTGGGAATATTGGCAAAGATGACGAGCCAACAGCTGAGCCTGTAACGAAAGAAGAAAGTAAATCGGAAAAGTCCGAGAAAGAAGATAAAGCCAAGCAGGAAACTAAAGACGAAGAAACTAATATCGAAGAAGAATCTAATGAAAAAGTCGAGGTTGAAGAAAAAGAGTATGATCAATCCTCGCTAGGTTTCGGAATTGACGAGTTGCGTGACAGATTCGATAGTAATGCAGATGAATACTCTTTACCATTCCGTTCCAATCGTGATACTAAAGTCGAGGAAGGCGAGGTTTACGACGGATTAATTCTCGCGAATGCTAATGACTTTATCAATGTGAGAGCGCTGCTAACTAAAGAAAAATCTGAAGTTAGGCAAATAATGATGGTAGCACAAGGTGATGGAACAGAACAGTCCGGTTTTAATATTTTAGTAACTATCGGTGTGCTAATAGCATCAACTAACCCGGAACTATCCGCAGATGAACGTGGAGAAATTCTTACAGAACTAACGCAAGGTGCCCAGGGTGGGGAAGTGGACATTAGTATAACAAAGAATAACGTTGAATATACTTTTAATAAGTCGGATTTACTAGGAATAATGTTTTTTGCAGAGGTTGCGAAAGATTGATTTTATATTAAAAGTATATAAAGACCCTACGAAATTATCTAACCCGTTCAGTTCACTGGTACAAAAGTTGAATTAACAAGCGAAATAACATTGATTTAGAACAATGATCAGCATCGCAAATAGGTGGCGACCCCCGAAAGTTAGAGTTTTAATTATGCAGCTATTTGGTTGGTTTGAGTCCTGTATTCCACTGGACTTAAACCAGCCAATTTCATTTTAATTCGTTGATTGTTGTAATAATAAATGTACTTTTCGATTTTTTGTTTAAG